>JAXVQY010000145.1:0-11124 GCA_037303805.1 bacterium
CACTCTGGAGCTTTCCGTAGCCAGAGACGACCTCGGCAAGATCATCGGCAAGCAGGGCCGGACGGCGCGGGCCATCCGCACTCTTTTAGGCGCAGTATCCGCCAAAACCAAAAAGCGCGTCGTCCTGGAAATTCTCGAATAATGCCTGCTTCTTCTCTTGTGGTTCTGGGGCGCCTCACCAAGCCCCACGGCGTCAAGGGCGACATTCGGGTGGAATATTACGCCGATTCCGCCGAGCTTCTGGAAAAGCCCCTCATGCTTCGTGCCGGGTGCTTTGCTCCGCGCCCCGTGCGCATCCGGGACTGGCATCTGTGGAAGGATCAGCTCATTCTCAGCATCGAGGGCTGCAACGACCGTTCCGCAGCCGAACAACTGCGCGGACAGGAACTGCTCATCGACGCCTCCTTTCTGCCCGAAGCCGAAGAGGACGAGCCCTACCTGCGCGACCTCATAGGTCTTTCCGTGCGTCTTGAAGACGGCACCGTCGTCGGCGAACTCGAAGACATCGACTTCCCTGCCGGACAGGAAATGTGGAGCATCCGCGCGCCGGAGGCGGAAGGCGGCCACGAAATTCTCTTTCCTGCCGTACCCGAGTTCGTACTCGACATCGATCTTTCCGCCGGGACCGCCACCATTGCACCTCCGGAAGGTCTGCTCGATCTGTATCGTTCCGGAGGATCCGAAGTTCCCGACGACGGTCAGGATGAAAAGGAACCGGAAGACGGTTCCTCCCGCAGGGCATAATCCGTCATGCGCTACAATCTCGTCACTCTTTTTCCCGAGTGGTTCGACTCGCCCCTTTCCAGCGGTCTTATGGAAAAAGCCCGGGAAGCGGGCATCGTGGAGTTTACCTTCGCCAACCCGCGCGACAAGTCCACGGACCGGCATCACTCCGTGGACGACCGTCCCTACGGCGGCGGCCCCGGCATGGTGCTTATGCTGGATCCGCTGGTGCGCACCCTCCGCGAACTTGCCCCCTGCAACGGTCGCAAGGGAAGACTGCTGGCCCTGACGCCTGCGGGACGTCCCTTCACGCAGGAATTCGCCCGGGAACTGGCCAAAGAAGAAGAAATCACTCTCGTCTGCGGCCGATATGAGGGCTTTGATGCCCGACTCTTCGAGCTTCTTCCCGTGGAGCCGGTCTGTGTGGGCGAAGCCGTGCTCAACGGCGGCGAAGCGGCCGCTCTTGCCGTCATCGAAGCCACTGCGAGACTTCAGCCGGGATTCATGGGCAAGGACGAATCCGGAGACGAAGAGAGCTTCAGCAACGGTCTTCTGGAGTATCCGCAGTACACAAGACCCGACGTGTTCGAAGGTCTTCGGGTTCCCGAAGTGCTCGAGGGCGGCAACCACGCGCTCATTGCGGCATGGAGGCGGGAACAGTCCGTGCTGGCCACGGCAAAACATAGGCCGGATCTCCTGGATCACGCCGTCCTGACCCATCACGACAGAGAAGTGCTGCGGGCCGAACCGCGATTTCGACCGGCGAAAAACCTTCATGTGGCCCTGCTGCATCACCCGGTCCGATTAAAAGATCGGAAAACGGGCACAACATCTTTGACAAACCTTGATATTCACGATATAGCACGAATTTCCCGCACCTATGGGATCAGTGGATTCTTCGTGGTCACGCCGCTGGAGGATCAGCGCAGACTCTTGGCAACACTGCTCTCTCATTGGACGGAAGGGCCAGGGCTGTCGTTCAATCCCGACAGAGCCGAAGCCCTTCGACTGGTCAGGCCCGAGGAATCTCTGGAAAGCGCGATTGCGACGTTGACAACCGATCGCGGCCTGCCGCCCTTTGTGGTCGGCACCAGTGCCCAACCTGTCCTAGATAAAAAACACCGGGAACGCCGGCCGGCGACGACCTTCGATGAAGTGAGACGCCGACTTGCGGACAGGCCCGTGCTCCTGCTTCTGGGAACCGGGCATGGCATTGCGCCTGAGGTGTTGGAGCAATGCGACGCCATCCTGCCGCCGCTGCGCTGGATGGACGAGTACAATCATCTTCCCGTACGCGCCGCCGCCGCCATCCTTCTGGACAGGCTGCTCGGCGATCGGGGATAAACACCATTTCCTCAAGGAGAGTCCCCCTATGGATATCATCAAGCAGATCGAACGCGAACACATGCGCATGGACATTCCGTCCTTCAAGCCCGGCGACACCATCAAGGTGTACCTGCGTATCGTCGAAGGCGAAAAGGAACGCATTCAGATGTTCCAGGGCAACGTGATCCGTATGCAGCGCGGCACCACCGGCGCCACCTTCACCGTCCGTAAGATTTCCGACGGCGTGGGCGTCGAACGCATCCTTCCCATCCACTCCCCCTTCATCGACCACATCGAAGTGGTGACCGAAGGCCGTGTGCGTCGCTCCCGCCTGTACTACCTGCGCGAGCTGCGCGGCAAGGCTGCCCGCATCAAGCCCCGCAACCGCTACTAGGATTTCGGCCCGGCTCTGCCCGGGCCCGTCTTTCGAGCAGACAAATCCCCTTCCGGCTTTTTCCGGCAGGGGATTTTGTCTATGATGCCCGCGATGTCGCCGTCTGCACGTCTTCCGGCAGAAGTACGCGATCCCGTCGGGCACCGCGCAACGGCATTCAGCAGATACGCACCGGGCCCCGCCGAAGTTTCCGGCCCCCTGCGCCCATCCATTTTTCAGGTGATACATGGCCAGAACCCGCAAAAAAGCCGTCATTGAGCAGGGCATGCTTTTCAGCGTCCCGGATACCCAGCAACTGCTTACCGCCGGAACCGACGAGGCCGGTCGCGGCTGTCTGGCAGGCCCCGTCGTGGCGGGAGCCGTCATCTTTGCCGACGGCTTCGATCTCATGGGGCTGGATGATTCCAAGGTGCTCAAGGCGGAAGAACGAGACCGCCTTGCGGAAGAAATCCGCAGTCTCGCCGTCGGCTGGGGCATAGGGCTTGCCTGGATGAACGAAATCTCGCGCATCAACATTCTTCAGGCCTCGCTCATGGCCATGACCCGGGCCGTAGCCGCCATGCGTGTGCGCATGCATGCCGGGGAACGGGCCGTACCGGCACGGCTGCTCATCGACGGCACGCAGATCATACCGCCGCTCTACTTCCGTCAGTTCGGCATTCCTCTGCCCGAACAGGAAGCCGTGGTGGACGGCGATGCAAAAATTCCTTCCATCTCCGCAGCTTCCGTTCTTGCCAAGACATTCCGCGACGATCTCATGACAAGACTCGATGCCCGCTGGCCCGAATACGGCTTTGCCCGACACAAAGGTTACGGCACCAGGGAACACAAGGAGGCCCTGAAGAAATACGGCCCCTGCCCTCTGCACAGACTCGACTTCCGGGGAGTTCTTCCACCGAAGGTACAGGAACAGGGCTGGCTGTGCTGAATTTCTTTACCCGGCTGCAAAAACGGGACAACATCGGGAACGAGCGTCCCGCAAAACCGGGTTCCGCACGGACCGGAGTCGAGGGCGAGGACGCGGCGGCCGCCATGCTGCGGGCCCTGGGCTGGCGTATTCTGGCCCGCAACTGGCGCAGCGGTCATCTGGAACTGGACATCGTGGCCGAGGAAAACGACATTCTTGTTTTCGTGGAAGTGAAAACCCGCGGAAAGAACGGGATGCAGCGCCCCTATGAAGCCCTGACCGCCGTGAAGAAGGAGCGTCTTGTGCGCGCCGCACAGGCCTGGCTCGCCGAACACGATGCCTGGGACAGAGCCTGCCGTTTCGATCTTGTAAGCGTCGATGCCGACGCAGGAACCTACCAAACGGAGCTGATGAGAAATGTCATCGAATATGGAGAACAGGGAACCCGGCACACTGTGGGTCGTGGGTACTCCTCTTGGCAACCCTGGTGATCTTTCCCCCCGGGCCCGAACCTGTCTGGAAGAAGCGGATCTCGTTCTGGCCGAAGACACCAAACGCGAAGGCCTTGCCTGCGCCCGCTGGGGCGTACAGGTGCGCCGCTTCATCAGCTATCACGACCACAACGAAAAAGAAAAGGCCGGGGCCGTTCTGGAGCTTCTGCGCGAAGGAAAAAACATCGCGCTCATCTCCGACGCAGGCATGCCGGTCATGGCCGATCCCGGCTATGTCGTCATCAGAGCCTGCCGTGAGGCCGGTCTGCCCGTATCCGTCATCCCCGGCCCCTGCGCTCCCGTCACTGCCCTTGCCGGATCCGGCATTCCTCCGCAGCCCTTCGTATTTTTCGGCTTTCTTCCGCGTAAGCGCTCCGATCAGGAAAACGTGCTTGCGCCCTATGCCTCCATTACCGCTACTCTGGTCTTCTTCGAACGTAAGGACAGGCTGGAAGAAACGCTCAAAAACGCCTTTTCCCTGCTCGGCCCGCGCGAAGTATGCATAGCCCGGGAACTGACCAAGACGCACGAGGAATATCTGCGCTTCCGTCTTGAAAACATACCCGACCTGTCCGGTATTCTCGGCGAAGTAACCGTCGTTGTCGGACCGCCGGAAGGCAACTCCCGCAGCAGCCGAGAAGATATTCTTGCGCTCATCGAGGAAGAACGTCCCCTGGGGGGCGCTCCCCGTGCCGTGGCACGAAGGGTTCAGTCCCGTGCCCGGGGCTGGACCACAGGGGAAATCTACGCTCTTATTTCCGACACGAAGCACTGAGCTGCACCTCTTTCTTTTTGCAGCGCTTCTCCGGTACATTCCGCACACGAAAAGGGCGAGGACGATCCAGGGAACTCATCCTTCCCCATCTCCCCGCCTGTCCCTCCCCGGGGCCGTTAAAGCGCCCGTCTCAGAGCCCCCTGCTTGCAGGATAACCTCTTGTATGGTACTTCACTTTGAAATCTTTGGGAAAAGAGCCTTCGTTCTTCCCGTCTGCCCCTCTATCTTTTCCCCAAGAATTCCTTTTTCCCGCATTGCATTCAGGAGCATTTCATGGCCGACACGCCGCGTATCGATAATCGCAAAGCCCGCCAATATTATGAATTTCTGGAATTTTTCGAAGCGGGTATCGTTCTCACAGGGCCGGAAGTCAAAAGTCTTCGGGCCGGACAGGTCAGCTTCGGAGACAGCTTTGTCGAATGCCGTGACGGCGAGGCTTTCGTCGTCGGCATGCGTATTGCCCCCTATGCCCGGGGCGGCTATGTGCTGCAGGATCCCGACAGAGACAAGAAACTCCTGCTCCATCATCGTGAAATACACCTGCTCACCACGCGCATCGAACAGAAAGGCCTGACCGTGGTCCCCACCAAACTGTATTTCAAACAGGGCAAAGTCAAAGTGGAAATCGCCCTTGCCCGCGGCCGCAAGCTGCATGATCAGAGAGAAGAACTCAAACGTCGGGCCGAATCCCGCGATATGGAAAGAGAACTGGCCCACCGATAAACGGTCTCATGCCGTAGTACAACAAAAGCCTTCCGATGAGGACGTCAACCCGTTCCCGCCGGAAGGTTTTTTATTCCCTGTGCTTATTTTCCGGTACGTCATGCACTAACGTGCCCGTCTGTATATCTCCACGATATCTTCCACCTGAAGAGGGAGAATCACGCCGGCTGGCCCTCCCACGGTACGATGGCATTTTTCAGCCATTTCCCTGATCTGCTTTTCCGTCGGATCGACACCGAGCTCCCTGAGAGACGTAGGCATGTGGATGGCCCGGAAAAAGTTTTCCATGGCTTCTATGCCCTTTTCCGCCATTTCCTCATGGGTTCCGGCCCCGCTGACTCCCATGACCTTATGCGCAAATCGGGCGAACCTTGCGGCATCCGCATGATACACATACCGGGCCCAGCTGCCCCACACGGCTGCAAGTCCCGCACCGTGGGCCACGTCGAACAGTCCGCTCAGTTCGTGTTCCATCTTGTGACAGGCCCAGTCTCCGCCGTCGGTACCGCATCCGGTCAGGCCGTTATGGGAAAGGCTGCTCGCCCACATGACCTCGGCCCGTGCATCATAGGATGAAGGATTATCCCGCAGAATAAGGGCATTCTTCATGACGGTTCGGAGCAGGATTTCGGCAATGCCGTCGGTGATCTCCATGCCTCCCGTACGATGAAAATAACGCTCCATGGTATGCATGAGGATGTCCACACATCCGGACGCCGTCTGATAGTCGGAAAGCGTCAACGTCAGCTCGGGGTTCATGACCGCAAAACGGGGACGGGAGTATTCGCTGGAATAGCCTCTCTTGATCCAGCCTTCCTCTCTGGTGATGACGCAGGAGGAACTCATCTCGCTTCCGGCTGCGGCGATGGTAAGAACAACACCTATGGGCATACAGCCCGAGGCCTTGCGTCTGCGTTCAAAAAAGTCCCATACTTCCCCTTCATGGAACAGGCCGTAGCCTATGGCTTTGGAAGAATCGATGACACTGCCTCCGCCGACGGCAAGGATGAAGTCCACGCCTTCCTTTCTGCCGAGTTCTATCCCTTCGTGAACCTTCGACAGGCGTGGATTCGGTACCACGCCGCCCAGTTCCACCCAGGACAGCCCTTCTTTCTTCAGGGCCGTTCTGACTCGTCCCAGCCGACCGGAGCGCTCCACGCTGCCCCCGCCGAAATGCAGAAGAACACGACTGCCGCCGTACTCGCGAACAAGACCGCCGAACGGTTCCTCTTCTCCCTTTCCGAACACCACTCTGGTAGGAGTATTGAAAACAAAGTTGTTCACGGTTCTCTCCCGTTTGTTTCCGTATGCCGCGGACACGTCCGCCCCCGGCAATCTCCGTGTTGCCCCGGAGCCACACCTTCATGCTATACGTGCAGGGACAATCCGTCCACTCGCGCCCCAAAACGCACAACCGGAATCACTTCTCCGGTCTCTCCATGACTGAGGACCGTAAGATATACGAATCCGCTTTATGCCGAGAGGGAAAACCTTTTCCGCTGATCCGGGAGGAAAACAGCAATACGGCAGTCGCGATGCCCCCAGGGACAAAACCGATTCCGAGGCCAGTCCCGTTTTCCTGACTGAATCATCATAAAAAAAGAGGATCGTCACCAAAACGACCCTCTTCTCTTTTAAACATATTCTGTCTTTCCCGGATGTTCCGATTTCCTCGACACGAATATTCATCCCTGTCGATTTTGCACGGAAGCCGCCGAAAGAAGCAGCTCAGGCAAGATCCATGATCTTCTTGCGCTCGTCCCCGGGAAGAATACCGCGCTTGCTTTCCCGCACAAAATGGATGAAGCCCATGATCTCCGGCAGATGACCGTACTCTGCTTCAAGCTGCATGAGAGCGTCCGGACGGGGAATACCGGAATACCACGTCATGCGGTATGCCTGCTTGAACGCGGAAAGAAGTTCCATGGAAGCCTTGGCACGACGAAGGCCCACGATGTTGGGAGACTGTATCGTGGCACGGTTGC
The DNA here is from genome assembly GCA_037303805.1 of bacterium. GTDB lineage: Bacteria > Desulfobacterota > Desulfovibrionia > Desulfovibrionales > Desulfovibrionaceae > Mailhella. Next base: position 7,325 of record JAXVQY010000145.1, read on the forward strand.
CCACGGCCAGCATCCACGGAGGAAGATCCTGCGCAAGCCCGGACATTCCGCCCACAAAGGCATGGGTTCCCACACGTACGAACTGATGCACGGCGGACAGGCCGCCGATAATGGCATTGTCGTCCACAAAACAGTGCCCTGCCAGTGTGGCGTTGTTGGACATGACGACGTTGTTCATGACCGTGCAGTCATGCGCTACATGCACATAGGCCATGAGCAGATTGTTGTCGCCCACACGGGTAATGCCTCCGCCGGACTCCGTGCCGCGATGCAGGGTCGTGAATTCGCGGATGTTGTTCCTGTTGCCTATGACAAGCTGGCTTTTTTCGCCGTGGAATTTCAGATCCTGCGGTTCTCCGCCCACAGCTGCATAGGAATAGACATGATTGTCTTCTCCCATGGTGGTGTACCGCTTGATGGAGGCAAATGCATCGATGCGCGTACGCGCCCCGATGATGACATCATCTTCAATCACGGCACAGGGACCGATGACGACGTCCTCGCCCAGCTGGGCCGTAGGTGCCACAAACGCGGTCGGATGGATCTGAGGTGCTGACATATCAGAACGACTCCCTGGGAAGAACGGATGCGGTAAGCCTGGCCTCGGCCACGATGTTGCCGTCCACATACGCCTTGGTATCCATCTTCCAGAGCTGCATTCTGTGCGTCAGATTGGTGCACTCCATGACCAGCTTGTCGCCGGGGCGTACGGGAGAGCGGAAACGCGCCTTCTCGATGCCGGTGAACAGATAGATCTGGTCGGGATGTTCCTTGAATTCCGGGAAGCTGTGCGCCACGAGAATGACGCCGGTCTGGGCCATGGCTTCGATGATGAGCACACCGGGCATGACCGGAACACCGGGAAAATGCCCCTGGAAGAAGGGCTCATTGAAAGTAAGATTCTTATACGCGCGGATATGGTCGCCGGGCACCAGCTCGTCCACGCGATCCACCAGAAGGAAAGGATAACGATGGGGCAGAATGCTCAGGATCTCCTTGATGCCGAGGGAAATGGACTCGCTCATGGTGTATGCCTTTTAACGGTTTATAGTGACGGCTCCCGCCGCTTTTGCGCCTTTTCCCCGTGAGATACGAACAGGGAGCGCACAACGACGGACGGCGGCGGAGCCGGCTCCGCCGCCGAAGCCGGATCAACGATGATGCATCATGGACATCCAACGGTTCCACATCGCCACCAGGGAACGGTCGGTCTTGTCGCTGGGCATGGGCTTATGTCCCATTTCCTTCTCAAGCCGTGCCACACGCTTGAAAAGCTCGGGCAGCTTGGGCATGAGCGTGGCGTTACGCAGATAGGTATTATAGTCCATGGTAGGCGAACCGCCGACGACCTGCCCTTCGGCAATATCCTTGGCAACGCCTGCCTGCGGTCCGATGGTTGAATTACTGCCGATATGCAGGTGTCCGGAAATACCGGCCTGTCCGGCCATGGTCACATTGTCGCCCACATGGGTAGATCCGGAAATGCCCACCTGAGAAACGATGAGGCAATCCTTGCCGATATGCACATTGTGACCGACCTGAACCAGATTGTCGATACACGTACCGCTGCCGACCAGTGTGGCACTCAGAGCCGCACGATCGACCGTGGCGTTGGCTCCGATTTCCACATGATCTCCCAGATCCGCATGACCGATCTGCGGCACCTTCCGGATTCCTTCCGCCGTCCGGACGAAACCGAAACCCTCGCCGCCGATCACGGCACCGGGCTGAAGTACGCAGAACGATCCCAGTTTGGTTCCGGCCATGAGCACGACGCGCGGATACAGAATACATCCTTCTCCCAGCTCGCAATCCTCTCCGATGTAGCAGCCGGGAAAAATGACGCATCCCTTTCCCAGTCGGGTACGGGGACCGATGTAGCAGAACGGATAGACGGTGCAATCCTCGCCAAGCTCGGCATCGGGATGAATGCAGGCCATGTGGCTTATGCCCGTGAAACTGCCCTGCGGCTTGACAAACAGCGTCAGAGCCTGCGCAAACATGGGATAGGGATTATCCGTCACAAGTGCACGGGCGACGTCATTTTCATGCTCGGGCCGAACGATGACGGCACCGGCCTTTGTCGTGGACAGCTGTGAAACGTACTTGGGGTTTGCCAGAAAGCTCAGCTCCGTCGGGCCGGCTTCTTCCAGCGTATTGATCCCGGTAATGACGATATCGTCTTCGGGTTCCTTCAGTGCCAGTCTCACACCGAGCTTTTCCGCGATTTCGGAAAGCTTGTACGAAGGATTGGGCATTCCTTGCTCCTTTGTTATTTCACGGAGCTGAGATTGAACTTACCGCCTTTGGACTTCCAGACCTTGTTGACTTCCTCGATCAGGCCGCTGGTAACGTCGTTGGCCTGAACAAAAAACATGACGACGGAAGCGTCGATGATCATGTCGTAGCCGTTCTTCTTGGCGTAGTTCTCACAGGCCGTACGCATCACGTCGTTCATCTGAGAGTTGATGGCCTGCTGCACGCGGGAAAGACGCTGAGTATAGGCGGTTCCCTTGGTCTCCAGCTCCTGAGCCAGCTTCTGAATCTTCTGGGCGCGTTCGTTGCGGGCCTTTTCGGACAGAGCCGCAGCCTGCTTGCGAAGATCTTCAGCCTGCTTGTTGAGGTCGGCATTCTGCTTTTCAAGCTGCTGGCGTTCCTTGCCGAACATGGAAGTCAGCTGTTTCTCGGCTTCCTTGCCGGGATCGCTCTGGGTGGAAAGGCGCATGGGATTGGCAACGCCGATCTTGCTGGCAGCCTGTGCCTGATCAGGCAGGACGACGGCGGAGCAGAAAAAGGCCACAACCAGCGCAATGACAGTGCGACGAAGCATAATTGAACTCCTTAATAAGGAAAAAGTAGCATACATAACATGCCGAAACAAGCGGCAAGCAACGGCCAAGATTACCCTTGAGGACATGAAGGCGTCAAGAATGATTTAAGCGTAGAAAACTGCGAGTTTTTCCAGCACCCGACGGGCGCTTTCCGCGGGAGTGATCCCGGAGGCCTCCACGCTTATGGAAGCATAACGGCGATAGAGTTCCTCCCGTTCCCGAAAAAGCTCCTCCACCGTCTGTCCCGGTGCAATGGCCAGTCCCCGGTCGGGATTGCGGGCTATACGCTCAAGAATGACCGGCATGGGAACATCGAGATAAACGATGGGCCCCAGACCGGCAAGATGTTTCATGGTATCGGGCCGATAAACGACGCTGCCGCCGGTGGCTATGACCGATCGGGAAAGACGCAGTCTCCCCACGATTTCCGCCTCCACATCAATAAAGGCATCCTTGGTCATGGCGTCAGCCACACTCTGAAGGGGAGCGGCAAAGGCGGCTTCTATAATATGGTCGCTGTCCACGAAAGCCCAGCCCAGCGCGCGGGCGACGATTCGCCCCACCGTGGTCTTTCCGGCTCCGGCCATACCTATGAATGTAATGCAGTCTGTTTCGGGAATACGGGGCAGAGACGCAACGTTCTTCTGCTCGGACAAGGGTGCTGTCATGGATATCCTTCCGGGCGAAAACCTGTTTCTTCAGCGCAATATCGCGCCGTTTTCTGAAGTCGGCTATACGCCGTGCCTGAAAGGATTGCAAATGCAAAGCCTCATCGTCAAGCGGAAACAGCAGGAGGCCCACCTTGTTCTCCGAATTCAACGTCCGCTCTCCCCAAAATGAACCGTCCCCAAAACAACGTCCGGACATAAAAAAAGCCCGCCGGAAAACGACGGGCTTTGTGTGGCGAGAATCGGAAGATTAACGCTTGGAGTACTGGTAGCGGGCGCGGGCAGCAGCCAGACCGTACTT
>JAXVQY010000146.1:0-10319 GCA_037303805.1 bacterium
GGGCTGAAGGCCGACGGCGTGATGTATGGCGACAGCGATCTGAACCTCGATCTGTCTCAGGCCGCCTACCTGAACGGCAACGGCATTGCCACCTTCATCAATTTCACGTCTTCGTTTGTGTTCTGGGGTGACCTGACGACCGCCTATCCCGGTGTGTCCGATGTGAAGGAGGTACAGATCCCCGTCCGCATGATGTTCAACTGGATAGGCAACAGCATCATCCTCACTGCCTTTCAGAAGGTCAGCGCTCCTTTGCGCCGCCGGCTCATCGAAACGGTGTGCGATACGCTCAACGTCTGGCTCAACGGTCTGACGGCGCGGGAATTCATCCTCGGCGGCCGCGTGGAATTCCTGGAATCGGAAAATCCTTCGACTGATCTCATGGGCGGCATTGCCCGCTTCCATGTGTATGTCACGCCTCCGAGTGCCGCCGGAGAACTGGACTTCACGCTGGAATACGACGTCGACTACCTCAGCACGCTTTTTGAAGCGGCGTAACGGAGGCATCCATGGCACTGGCACAGACCAACCTCATTCCCGCACTTCTGGAAGATGCCCGCATCTATAAGGACGGCTATGTCCTTCTGGGAGTAGGCAACATTGAACTGCCCAGCATCGAATATATGTCGGAAACGCTTTCCGGTTTCGGCCTGGGCGGTGAAATCGAAGTCCCCGTCAAGGGGCACTTCAAAAGCATGACCGTCAAAATCAAATGGAACACGGTCGAACCGGAGGCCGTTCAGCTTCTGGAAACCACCGCCCATCATCTGGACATACGCGGCTCCGTCGAAAAAGTGGACGCCGGCACCGGTGAATTCCTTGATCTGCCCGTGAAACTGGTCCTGCAGGCAGCTCCCAAGACAAACAGCCTCGGAACCATGGAACCGGCCAAGAAGATGGACGGAGAAACCGAACTGGAAGTCACCTACCTGAAACTCTGGATCAATGGGGTGGAAGAGATGGAAATCGACAAGCTCAACTTCATCTGCAGGATACAGGGCACCGACCTTCTCCAGGTCATGAGAATCAATCTGGGGATGATCTGATGGACGCCTACATTGTCGGCCAAGGCGTCAAATTCGAGCGTATTCGTCGGATTACCGGCTACCTGGTCGGCGATCTGGACAGGTTCAACAACGGCAAACGTGCGGAAGAGCGCGACCGGGTAAAACACTGCAGCATGAATGACTGGGAGGCGAAAAAATGAAGGAAAACATCACGCTGAAATATCCTCTGAATCTGGCAGACGGAAAGTTGAGCAACATTTTCATACGCCGGCCGGACCTCGGCGACCTGCTCGACTGTCCTGTGAAGGACGCCTCGGACATAAAGGGCGAAGCCGTTCTTCTGGCCAGACTCTGCGGCATGAACATGGAAGATTTCCGCAAGCTCGACCTCGAAGACTACCTGCAGGTGCAGAAAAGCTATCTGCGATTTCGCATCGGAAACGATGTCGAAGAAGGAAGTGATGCGTCTGTGCGTGATTCTGTCCCGGCTCACGGGATGGGGGCTTGAGGACGTGCGGAGCGTGAAGGTGTGCGACGTGAAAGACTGGCTGGACGTCGCCATGGATGTGGAAAAATCCATGGCCGGCAAGTAGTCAGGCTCTCTGAGACTTTTTTAAAGCATCGATCCGGGCAAGCATCTCCTGATGCTCCCGGCGCTTGCGGGCGTTCAGCTCTTCTTCCCATGCCTTCCGCTCCCGCGCTTTCCATTCCGGCCGCCACTTGCGGTGCCGGACATAGAGCACGGCCCGGCGCACAGCCTCGAACAAACGTCCAGACGCGGCAAAGGCAAGCCTTGTACCTGTAAATGTAAGGGCCATGCCGTCCAGCACGCGACAGAGACACCAAAGAACCACAATTCCGGCAACGAGAACGGCCAGCACCACCATCACGCCGGACAGCACACCGTTGACAATTTCCATCATTACCTCCGGAGAAACACCATGGCACAGAATTTCGGCGTAGGATTCATCATTGGTGCCACGGTTGCGGCTTCAGTCAATTCTGCATTTACCACAGTCTCCAATAAAATCAAACAAACACAAGCACAGATGGGCAAAACCCGACAGGAGATGTCCATTCTGAATAAAGCCATCACGCTGCAAAACCAGCGTTCTTCCCTGGTGGATCAGTATCGGGCGTCCGGGGGAACCGATGCAAAGCTTCATGCCGAGCTGCAGCGCGTATCGGCAAACTATGTGAAGGCCAGGCAGGAAGCTCTCAAATACGGCGCTTCCGTTGCTGAATGGGAAACGCAGCATCGAAAAGCCGCCGCCACATTGGAAACGCTGAACAGCAAAAAAGAGCTTTTGTCCTCCATGCAGGGGGAACAGAACAAGCGCTCCATGCTGCGCCAGAATATCGTGGGCGATGTGGCCAGCGTCATGGCTGTGGCGGCTCCCGTGCGCTCCGCCATTTCTTTTGAGTCTGCCATGGCCGACGCGGCGAAAACCATTGACGGTATGCGCGATGAAACCGGCGCTCTCACTCCGGTTTATTATGAGATGGAAGCCGCCGTAAAGAGTCTGGGGCGTGAGATTCCTTTGACTCATGACCAGATTGCTTCTCTGTTCGCGGCCGGCGGTCAGCAGGGCATGACCGCCATCAGTGACCTGCGCGAATTCACCACCATGGCCGCACAGATGGCGGTGGCCTTCGGCATGAGCAATGACGAAGCCGCGGATGCCATCGGCGGCTACAGGACGGCTCTCGGCCTCTCGTTTGAAGATACCCGCTCCATGCTGGATCTGATGAACCAGTACGCCAACACCTCTTCCGCGTCGGAAAAAGGCATTGCCGACATTGTGCGGCGCATCGGTTCTCTTGGACAGATCGCCGGCGTGTCCGCCAAGCCCATGACGGCGCTGGCCGCAACGCTGGACTCCATGAAGATCGCTCCTGAAGTGGCAGCCACGGGCATCAAGAATATGCTTCTCTCCCTGACGGCCGGCAGCGCCGCCACCAAAAGCCAGCGGGAAGCCTTTGCCAAGCTCGGCATCGATGTGGTCAAGCTCTCCCGGCAGATGCAGAAGGACGGACCAGCTGCGGTCATCAGTGTCCTCGAAGCGGTCAAGCGGCTTCCGGAAGCCGAACAGCTTTCCATCATGAGCGAGATATTCGGCAAGGAAAGCATCGGCGCCATCGCACCGCTTCTTAAGAACCTGCAACTTGTGAGGCAGAATCTTGAGATTGCCGGCGACGAGTCCCAGTATGCCGGAGCCATGCAGCAGGAGTTTGCCAACCGCTCAAAGACGACGGCCAACAATCTCGTCATCATGAAAAACAGACTGGCGGAAATGGGGATTACTCTCGGCTCCGTCGTACTGCCTGCGCTGAATGCCGGTCTTGATACCCTCGGCCCGTACATCTCTGCCATCGCGGATTTTGCCGGAAAGCATCAGACGCTCACGACCGTTATCGTGGGAGCCGCAGCGGGATTCATGCTGCTCGGTCCTGTGGTTCGCGCCGGCGCTCTGGCCTACAGCCTGTTCCGCTCTGTACTTCTGGGCGGTCGAGCCGCCATTGCCGCGGTCACCACCGCTCAGTGGGGACTGAATGCAGCATTTTCCGCCAACCCCATAGGCATCGCCGTCACGGCCGTCGCGGCTCTCGTGGCCGGGCTTATCTATCTCTACCAGACCTGTGAGCCGGTACGCGCTGCCTTTGACGCTGTATTCGGCTACATCGGAAACATCATCAGCAGTGTCTGGCAAAAAATCAAAGGCTTCGGGGATACGCTGAAGTCTCTCGGCAAATGGGCTGGCTTTGGAAGCGATGACGAAGAAGAAGCCGAAACGGTTAATCCGGAAACGGTCGTTCCACCGCCCAAGACTGTCGTTCCACCGCTGCCTCCTGTTCCGCAGGGGTCGCCCTTTGTTCTTCCGGCTCCTTACGGATCAGGGGCCGCGTCGCCCTCGTCTTCTCAGACCGGACAACCGGTCTCTCAGGGCCAGCTTTCAGAAGCGGTCGTTCCGCCGCCCAAGGCTGCCGTTCCTCCGCTGTCTCCTGTTCCGCAAGGGTCTCCCTTTGCTCTTCCGGCTCCTTACAGCTCAGGGACCGCGTCGCCCTCGTCTTCTCAGGCCGGACAGCCGGTCTCTCAGGGCCAGCTTCCGGGGACCCCCGTCACGGCAAACTTCAGCTTCCAGATGAGCGGCATTCCCGACAGGGATTTCGCGGAACGGGTCGTCCAGGCAATCCAGGAACGACGTTCCGAATTCGAGCAGCTTCTTGACCGGATTGTCCGGGATCAGCAGAGGGCGGCTTATGGCGTCTAGCTACAAAACTTTGCAGGGCGATACCTGGGACAGCATCGCCTATGGTCTGTGGGGCAGGGAAAACCTCATGCATCTGCTCATTCTGGCCAATCCGGAATATGCCGACGTGCTCATCTTCCCCGCAGGAACAGTCCTGGTCGTGCCCGACGTGGAAACATCCACCATGGCCGGCAACCTTCCTCCCTGGATGACGGAATAAGGGGTGCCCATGCTTGCCCGAAGAGTGAAGCTTCATGTGGACATCGGTGGCCACGACGCCACGGACTACATGAACGCCAGCGTTATGGAGTTTGAATACATCGACCACGAAAACGGCAAGGCCGACGAAGTCCGTCTTTCTCTCCACGACAGGGACGGTCACTGGTCCGGCGACTGGAGGCCCAGGAAAGGCACGGAAATCAATGCCTCCTTCACGGTGGTCAACTGGATGGAGAATGAGGGGGATGAAGAAAAGGAAATCACCTTTCCCTGCGGCCGGTTCACCGTGGATGAAATCGAATTCTCCGGCCCGCCCGACCGCGTGGAAATCAAGGCGCTCTCCGCTTCCCTCACATCGTCCATCAGGGACACGAAGCGCACTCAGGCATGGGAACGGTATTCCCTGCAGGGCATTGCCGCAGAGATAGCCGGACGCAACGGTCTGGGCCTCATGTACACCGCCAGGGAGCACAGCTTCGGCCGCAAGGATCAGCGTGATGAATCGGACCTTGCCTTTCTTCAGCGACTCGCCTCCGCCTGCGGCGTCAAATGCAAGGTTCACGAAAACAAGCTGGTGCTGTTTGAAGCCGACGATGCCGATCAGGCCGAGCCTGTTCTGACCATCCCCAAATCCGGAAGTCAGTTTTCGCCTTCCCGCTATCGCTTTCTCGATTCCAGTTCCGATACCGGCTATCGACGCGCCGTGGTGAAGTACACCGACCCCACAACCGGCAAGCTCCAAAAAGCCGAGGTGGAAGTAAAGGGAGAAGACAAATGAGCGAGGCAAAAACTCTTACGCTCGAGAGTCGAGTGGAAAACTCCACCGAGGCTATCCAACTTGGCCAGGCGGAACTCAGGAAGAAAAACGAAAAGGAAAAAACTGCGGAACTGGAACTCATGGGGCACCCCAGCCTTGTTTCAGGCTCCAACATAGAGCTTACCGGCTTTGGTCAATGGGATGGCAAGTACGCCATTGTTGAAGCACACCATATGCTGAAGCCCGGCTATACGGTCCGTCTGAAAATCCGCAAGACGCTGGAGGGATGATGTCTTTCGACATGGCAAGCTTTGACCGTCGCCTCGAAGCACTGGAGGGCAACCGCGGAGCCAGTCTGCGCTTTGCCACCGTGTCCACCGTCCAGCCGGAAAAAGGCACGGTTCGCGTCGTACTGGAAGACGGCGACGACATGGTGTCGTACCCTCTGCAGGTTCTTTTCCCCCGTGCGGGAAAGGATACCGTGCAGGATATGCCCGACGTGGGCGACCGGGTCGCCGTGCTCTTCTCCGGAACGGGACTTGAGGCCGGCGTCGTTCTCGGCGGCTACTACTCGGATGCCAATGCGGCTCCTTCAAAGAACAGCGACGTCTTTTACCGCAGGTTTTCCGACGGCACGGAGCTTTCCTATGACCGCAAGGCCCACAAGCTTTCCGCCTCCGTTCAGGGCGACGCTGAATGTACCGTCAAAGGTTCGGCATCGCTCACTGCGGAAGGCACGATCAAGATCGAGTCATCCTCCAGCATATCTCTCAAGGCTCCCAACATCATGCTTTCCGGGGCGATCTCTTCCGAAGGTCATGGCGGCGGTGCCGGCACCTTCAGCATAAAAGGCAAGGTGGACGTGGACGGAACCGTGGACAGCACGGGCGACATGAAGGCGGAAGGCATTTCCGTGGCTCATCATACCCATACCTGCCCGGACGGGCAGACCGACACCCCGCGCTGAGGTTGCCATGAATATAGGATCGCTGGGGGATATTCCCTTTGAAACATCGGCCTCCTTTGTCAGAACTCCGCGCGACATCAGCCGGAAAATATCCTCCCGGTATGAGACGCACTACGTTCTCGGTGCCAAGCCCCGCCTTGAGTACCTCAGCGAGGATCTCGACTCCATCACCATGCAGATCCGCCTTGTGGAAATAGGCTTGATTCAGCCGGAAGCGGATCTTGCCAGACTGGCCGATCTCTGCCGTCAGGGACAAGTTGTGCCGCTCATTCTCATGGGCGTGAACTGCGGCAACGTCATCATCGAAAGCGTCACGGAACGCTGGCGCGGCAAAGGGGAAAGCGGCCCTTTCTGCATCGATGCCACGCTGGAACTCAAGGAGTACGTCTGATGCCTGAACTTCTCGTGGACAATGCCCCCATCGTCATCGGCGCAAGCGGCATGGAGGAAATCACCCAGAACATCCGCATGATCGTGCTGACCTTCATGGGATCGGTCCCTCTTCATCGCAGCTTTGCCCATGACCCTGCCGTGCTTGACTCCCCTTCTCCGCTGGAAACGGCCCGTCTCATCGGGTCACTGACTACGGCCATTGAAACATGGGAGCCGCGGGTCAAGGTTGAAAGCCTCCGACTCGAAAGGCGCACGGATGCCGACGCCATGCTGGGGCATCTTGTTCCCCGTATCACCTTCAGTCTTCGGGAGTCCTGATTATGCCACTGCCTGATGTCTCTTTTGCAGAAGAGCGCTCCGACGTCATCGAATCGAACCTCATTGCCGAATATGAGGCCGCCACAGGAAAAACCCTTTATCCGGCCGACCCCGTGCGTCTGTTTCTGGCAACGCTGGCCTATCGTCTGGCCGTACAGAATGCCGTCATCAACCTGGCCGGCCGTCAGGGCCTCCTGGCCTATGCCACAGGCGGACACCTCGATCATCTCGGCGCATTGCTCGGCGTGGAGCGTCTTGCCGCCAAGCCGGCACGCACCATGCTCCGCTATTCTCTGCAGGAAGCGCTGACCTTTTCCGTCACCGTGCCTTCCGGCAGCCGTGTTGCCACCCGCGACGGTACTGCGGTGTTCAAAACGACGTCCGCCGCCGTCATCGAGCCCGGAGAAACGTTTGTGGACGTGCTTGCCGAAGCCGTGGAAGGCGGCTCCAAAGCCAACGGACTTGTAGCCGGCCAGCTCTGCGAAATGGTGGACATCGTGGCTTACGTCGCGTCGGCAAGCAATGTCTCCGCCAGCACCGACGGCGACGACGAGGAAAGCGACGATCGGCTTCGGGAACGCATCAGGCTCGCTCCGGAAGCGTTTTCCGTCGCCGGACCGGAAGGCTCCTATCGGGCGCTGACTCTGGCCGCCAGCACCGAGATCGCTGCCGTGTCCGTCACTACGCCCACGCCCGGAACGGTGGACATCCGGCTTGTCATGGCAAACGGAGAACTCCCGGACCCTGCGACCATCGAACTCGTCCAGAAAGCGCTGTCTGCCGAAGATGTCCGGCCGCTTACCGACAACGTGCAGGTCGCTGCTCCGGATACGGTCTCCTATGACATCACGGGAAAATGGTATGCCACAGCGGATGACTCCACCATGCTCGACACCATCACGGAGGCCGTTGCCGCTGCCGTCGAGTCCTACCGGCTCTGGCAGCGCAGCCAGCCCGGCCGGGACATCAATCCGTCCGAACTCATTCGGAGGATCATGGATGCCGGAGCCAAGCGCGTAGAACTTTCTTCCCCTGTTTTTCAGGCCCTGACTGAAACACAGCTCGCCGTGGAAGACGCCGTTTCCATGACCTTTGGAGGGATTGAAGATGTCTGATCGTCCCTTCCTTGAGCTGCTTCCCGCCAGTTTGTCCATGGATCGGACCATGCATGGCGTGGCCGACTCCCTGGAGCCGCATCTTTGTGCCGGCGATGCCGCCATAGCATCCATCCTTCTCATTACCCGTCTGTCAGGCGACGGAAAGCCGCTTGCTCCCGCGCTGGAGCGCCTGGTCGAGCAGTCCGGCGGTCTGAAGAAACTGGAAGAGAATCTGCTCGACCTCATGGCCTGGCAGTATCATGTCGATGATTACGACCTGGCGCAAAGCTATGACGCCAAGCTCGACATGGTTCGCACCTCCATTGCGCTGCACAGGAAAAAGGGAACCCGATGGGCCGTCAGACGCGCTATCGACGCCGCTTTTCAGGACATCAGCACAACAGTGCTGGAATGGTTTGAATATGGGGCGGAGCCGTACCACTTCAAGGTGGCCATATCCGTTTTCGGCGACGGCATCATGAAGGATGCCATAGAGCGGGCACACCGCCTCATAGAAAGCAACAAGTCCAAACGATCAATCTGCGACGGCATCACGCTGGCCCTGGCAAGCTCAGTGACCACGCATTGCGGAACTGCCGTATGCATGGGCACCTGCATAACCATTGAACCGGAACTCATAGACGCGCTTGACGCCCAGCCGCTGAACTCCTTCTGCGGTCTCGGCACTCACATTGAAAGCTCCATGACTATCTGCTCGTAGGAGGAAACATGGCAGATCAGACATACAAAACGGTCACCACAAACCTGGGGCGCAACGCTCTTCAGGTTGCGCTGTCTCAGGGCAGCACCGTGCAGTTGACCCACATGGCCGTCGGCGACGGCAACGGCTCTCCCGTAACCCCGCAGGCTACCATGACGGCTCTTGTTCATGAGGTCTATCGGGCCAACATCAACCTTTTGACCGTGGACCCGGACAACCCCGACCAGATCACGGCGGAGCTGGTTATTCCTCAGTCCGCAGGTGGATTCTTCATCCGGGAAGTCGGTCTCTTCCTGGCCGACGGTACGCTCTTTGCCATCGGCAACACTCCGCTCACGGAGAAAACCGACATTCAGTCCGGTTCCGCCACGGACATGACCGTCAAAATGGTCTTCAGAGTGCAGGATGCCAGCCTCATTCAGCTGGTCATCGATCCGGCTCAGGTGCTGGCCACACGAGAATATGTGGACAGCATCAGCTCCCGTGAGCAGAAAACCTGGACTCTGAGCACCCCCGTCGAAAGCGGCGGAACACTGACTCTGCCCGACGGACTTTCGTACATCGTGGGCAGAGACCAGCTCCTGCTCTTCTGGAACGGCTATCCCGTCGATGCCGGCGCATTCGCGGAAACGGGAAACGCCGGCACGGTCTCGACCAGCATCAAACTGCTTTTCAGCGCTGCAAGCGGCGACGAAATGCAGATGGTCCTTTTCGGCTCCCGTCTCTAACCCCTATCCCGGAGGTAATATGTCTTCTCCCCTTCTCCACTTTTACGACATGAAAAGCGGTGAATTCCAGTCGTCCCGTGTCGCCCAGAAGAGACCGAATGGGCAGTTCATTCTCGATGTGCAGGGCGCGACGGACGTCGCGCCTCCCGAAGTCTCCGAAGGACAGGCAGCCTGCTGGGACGGCCATGCCTGGCAGATCAAGGAAGACCACCGTCAGAAGCGCGACAAGGGCGGCGTCATCATCGAAGGTTCGGGCACCGATTTCTGGCTTCCGGAAGACGACTGGAGGTCTCCGGCCAGGCACATGGAAGACCTCGGCCCCCTTCCCGAAAACGCCCTTCTGGAAAGGCCGGCCAAGCCGGAAGCGGAAGTGGCAAAAGAAGCGCGTCGTGCCCGCATGGCCGAGCTGGAAAGCTGGTTCAGGGCGCACGACTACATCGGCGTAAAAATCGCCACAGGCCGGGCCAGCGCCGAGGAATATGCCGAAGAAATCGCCCTCATGAACCAGTACGCTGCGGAAATGGATGCCCTGCGTGCGGAAGAAAACCTGCTCACCGAAGGAGAATAACATGGCCTACCCTGCTCTTTTCCGTCATCTCTTTGGCGACAATCCCGTGCGTCCCTTCAAATTCCGCAAGGAACTCATTCCGCTGGACGTGGACGCCGTCGAAACCTTCAGGAAAAGCCTTATCGGCTGCCTGATCCCCACCACCATGGCCACTCTTCCATCGTGTCTCGGCATTCCCGACGGTTCTCTGTTCCTTTTCGAGGATTATCCTGAACTGAAGGAGAAATATGACGCCGGCGGCTTCAACGGTATGCTGCTTGAATCTACGGCCACCTCCGAAGAAAAAGACGCCT
>JAXVQY010000147.1:0-5984 GCA_037303805.1 bacterium
AAAAGAATACGGCCCAAAGAACATTACACATCGTCGAATCCGAAAGGTCTGTCAGCCTGTCCGCCCCGGGTAAGAATATCAGACAGATAGGAAAGAGAGTCCTGAGCAAAGAGGGAACGGCTGCGGAAATCATGTTCCATGGCGAGAATGTGGCCGTTGGCATATACGGCAAGATCGTCGGCAAAGGCGTCTACGTCTTCGGGATCATGCGTTATCATAACGAGGGGAACTCCGCAGTTTTGGAGTATTTTGTCTATTTCCTTTCTCATACGTATGCGTAGAAGAGGATCAAGTGCAGCAAAAGGTTCGTCCAGAAGCAATAACCGGGGGGAAATGAGCAGGGCACGGGCCAAAGCCACGCGCTGTTTCTGCCCTCCGGATATCTGTGACGGCCTACGATCGGCAAGGTGTGTGATTTCCAGAAGTTCCAGAATAAGATCTATGGATTCTTTTTGTTCTTCGCTGAGCTTGGCCGGAACCATTGCTCTGAACGCACTACCTATAACGGGAAAATGTTTTTCTTTCTGATGAAGAGCAAAAGCGAGATTTTGTCGTACCGTCATGTGCGGAAAGAGTGCGTAGTCTTGAAATACGTAACCGATTCGTCGGGTTCGTGCAGGAAGATTGATACCTAGTGAAGAATCAAAGAACACGGTGTCGTCAATGATAATGTGTCCGCTTCTCGGAGTAACGAGTCCCGCCAGCATCTGTAGTGTAAGTGTTTTTCCAGAGCCTGACGGCCCGAAGAGCACAAGGCGGGAAGCGGAGCTTTTCAGACTGATGTCGAGAGAAAAAGCTCCCTGTTTTCCTTTAAGTGTTGTCTGGACGGAAAGGTCGATCACCGGGAGCCTCCCAGCAGATAGTCGGCAGTTATGAGAATGACGGCGCAGATTCCCGAAGTGAGAAGAACAAGACAGGTGGCAAGAGCATCGTTGCCAGCCTGAAAGGCGTCATAAATGGCAAGAGCAAGAGTCTGGGTCTTACCCGGGATGTTGCCTGCAAGCATTAGCGTTGCTCCGAATTCTCCCATGCCTCTGGCAAAAGCCAGCATCGCTCCAGAAAGAATACCTCTAGCGGCAAGAGGAAGGCTGATGGAAAAAAAAACGGAAATTTCGGAGGCTCCAAGGGTCCGTGCCGCTTTTTCCACATTGGGATCTACCTGTTCAAGGGCAGTTTTTGAAGATTTGTAGATAAGGGGAAATACGACTACCGTGGCGGCTACTACGGCGCCCTGCCAGGAAAACATAAACTGAAATCCGAGTCGCTTCAACACAGGGCCGAAAGCTCCTTTCTGTCCGAGCAGAAGGATGAGGTAGTAGCCCAGCACTGTGGGAGGCAATACCATGGGGAGAGTGCATAGAGAGTCAATAACGGCAGCACATACGGAACGCCGTCGGGCCAGAAGTCGAGCGGTCAGAGTTCCAAGAATAAGGGAAGCCAGCGTGGATAGACCGGCAACCTTTAAAGAGAGAAAGATGGGAAACAAAGAAAACTGCTGCCCTAAGAGAGAGAATTCCATAGGTGCTCCTTTCCATTTCAAAATAACAGGATTGTGGATTTGGAGCAAGGAGTTGTTTGTATTTTACGCAAGTTTTTTCTTAAAGAATATGCAAGCAGGAATTGGGAATATACGAAATTTTTTAATTATGGAGCGTATAGCTGACTGACCAAGCACAGTATGCCCATAGCTGAAGTCATAAGAGTAGACAGGCCCTAAAACAAAGGTGGCATCTCTAGCGATAATATGCCTTCTAGCTGCGTTGTAGAAGAATATCTTCGTATGGATGAACTTTGTTTGCTGTCAAAGTGAAGAGAGCGTTTCAGTGTCTCGTTAGAAGAGACCCTCAGCAGTATCCTTTACTTCAATTTCTCCATCATTTCCAAGAAAAACTTCGTATTGTCGGAGACCGTTGCTTTGCGTACCCATAACACTGGGTAAAACCTGAGCCATGCTGAAAAGTAAAGTATGAAAATCTTCAGTGCCGGAAGAACAGCGCAGAGTCGTTTTCCATATCTGGCGATTTTTTTCCTTTTTGTCTGTCAGTGTATAGGCTTCAATAAGAATGTTGGCAGTGTAGATCGTTGTGCTGGTTACTACAGGCTCGTCAACGTAAACATATTCAACACGCCGATATTTTCCCCTCCCTACCACTACGGGGTGGGTACGGGTGATGGTATCGGTGCTGATATGGACGCGAGGCTCATCCATCCAGTAGCTGACGAAGGCGATGTTATCCGCTTTCTGGAGATCTTCGACGATGGTATAGCCTCGTGATCTGAAGGCCGGAGTTATTTGTCGGACGACTTCACGGTATAGAAGATCGCTTGGATCGACGCTTTCAGTACCGGGCTGCACAACATAAACGGAACCCGAAGGTTGCTGCATGTCGCGCATGGAGTCCACGGAGACGTTGTAGTAGGTGCCGCAACCGGTAAGGAAAAAGGCGGCGAACAGGAGGAGAAGTCTAAGAACAGGCATAAAAGGCTCCTCTTGACGTATTTGTCCCGCAGATATGAAAAAAAGGGATACCGGAATCCGGTATCCCTGATTGACGGATGGTGCGCCCGGCGCGAGTCGAACGCGCGACCTACAGCTCCGGAGGCTGTCGCTCTATCCAGCTGAGCCACGGGCGCAAGAGGGGAATCTCCCCGACGTGAATGGGACTATGCACTGCAACAGACATCTTGTCAATGTCTTTTATTATAGGTTGAGTGAGTTGCTCAACGTCCCATTCCGTTCAGAAAGTCCTTGTTGTTTTTGGTGCCTTTCATCTTATCCAGCAGAAATTCCATGCTGTCGATGGGAGACATGGGAGCAAGTATTTTACGCAGAATCCATACCCGGTTGAGTACTTCTTCGCCCAGCAGGAGATCCTCTTTTCGGGTTCCTGTACGGTTGATATCAATGGCGGGAAATACTCGTTTATCGGAAAGGTGACGGTCGAGATAAATCTCGCAGTTGCCAGTCCCCTTGAATTCTTCGAAGATGACTTCATCCATGCGGGAGCCTGTGTCGATGAGTGCAGTAGCAATAATAGTAAGTGAGCCGCCACCTTCGATATTACGAGCTGCACCAAAAAAACGCTTGGGGCGTTGCAGGGCATTGGCGTCCAAACCGCCGGAAAGAACTCGGCCGCTTGAAGGAGTTACAGTATTATAGGCTCGGCCCAGTCTTGTAATGGAGTCAAGCAGAATGACGACGTCATGCTTACGTTCGACGAGGCGTTTGGCTTTTTCCAGTACCATTTCACATACCTGGACATGGCGCTGCGGAGGCTCATCAAATGTCGAACTTACGACTTCTGCATTTTTTACCGTGCGTTCCATATCCGTCACTTCCTCAGGACGTTCATCAACGAGAAGAATAATGAGGTAAACGTCGGGATAGTTGGCGTTAATGGCATTGGCAATGGTCTGCAACAGTATGGTCTTGCCGGTTCTCGGAGGTGCGACAATGAGGGCACGTTGTCCGCGACCGATGGGAGACATGAGGTCGATAATTCTCGACGACATGTTTTTAGAATCGGTCTCCATGCAAAACTGCTGGTCGGGATAGACGGGGGTGAGATTGTCGAACAGTACCAGATGTCTGGCATTTTCCGGAGGTTCGAACCCTATCTCGTTGACCCGGACCAGAGCGAAGTAGCGTTCGCCTTCTTTTGGAGGACGAATTTGTCCGGAAACACAATCACCTTTGCGGAGATGATAGCGGCGGATCTGAGATGGAGAGACATACACGTCGTCGGGACCGGGCATGTAACTGCACAGCGGAGAGCGGAGAAATCCGTAACCGTCTGGCAGTATTTCCAGTACGCCGTCGCTGTGAATGACGCCGTTTTGAGAGGCGCATGCCTGCAGAAGGGCGAAAATGAGTTCCTGTTTTCGCATGGAACTGGCATTTTCAAGCTGATACTTTTCCGCCAGATCCATGAGGTCCTGCATCTTGCGGGTCTTGAGTTCCGTGAGATTCAGGACGCTTTCATCCAGAAGTGAAGCAGAATCTGCAGTTTCAGGCTCAACAGGAGCTTTACGTTTCCGTATGGGCATAGAGATACCACCGGGAAAAAGAGAAAGGAAGGGACGTCGTACCGGAATGGGTACGCTGACAAAAGAGAAAAGAAGAGGGAAACCAGCCGAAGAAGAACGTCTGGCTGAAAAACTATAGGTGTTTTTTCAGCTATTGGCAAGCCCCGGACGGCTACTGTTTATTTTTACGTGTATTGACAACGTTCATGGCACGTTCCGGCTCGTCGACGGCAAAACGTATGACGGCATCCACGATGGAGGGGAACGCTTTTTCCATGAGTTCCCTCTCCTGGTCAAAAAATCGTCCGAGTACCCACGGGATAATCTGATCTTTGTTTTCCGGTTTGCCTACACCGACACGAAGGCGATAGAAGTCGGGCGTGCCGAGGCGCTGTTGTATGGACTTTATACCGTTGTGTCCGGCGGCACTGCCGCCTTTTTTGAGTTTCAGTCTGCCCGGTTCCAGATCCAGCTCATCATGAATGACAAGAAGCTGCTCAGGTTTCAGTCGATACCATGCCATCAGCGGCTGTACAGCGTCACCGCTCAGGTTCATGAACGTCTGGGGTTCGGCGACAAGCCATGTTCCCCCTCCCGGAATTTGTATACGCCAGAGTAATGCATTGAATTTTGAACCTGAAAGTTGCTCCGGAGGACGACCGTTGCCTCGTTCTGTTTCTTCCAAGAGAGTCTGGACTGCCATAAAACCGATATTGTGGCGAGTGCCTCTGTACTGGGCCCCAGGGTTACCGAGGCCGACGATGAGTCCGTTGAGATCCATGCTGCGTTCCGAGATTTGATGGGAGTAATGTCCCGGGAAAGGACAAGATGTGCCGAATGTGCGGCAGAGCCGGCAGACTGTCAAGTCCCCACCTTGGCAATCAGAGACAGGGATGATACATCATAGAGCGCGGGTTTCCGTATTTTGCAAAAAAAAAACGGCAGGAGTATCAGATATGCCGCAGTTGTATCGTCTGGATATTGTTGTGCCAGAGGAAGATTTTCCTCTGGCGGAGGCACTTGTCGCACAGGGAGCCGGATCGGGCTGGGAAGAAGAATCTCTGCCTACCGGTGAAATGCTGCTTCGTGTCACTTCCGAAAGTGAGGATGAGCGTGAGAGAATGGCCAGCAGTGTGACGGAAATGTTGTCCGGAGCCATGCTTACCCGCGAAAATATCCCTGATAAAGACTGGTTGGCCGGATGGCGCAGTTATTTTACTCCTGTCGAGGCCGGAGAGTTTCTTATTCTTCCTCCGTGGATGAAGGACAGAGCGGCAGGAGATCGTATTCCCGTGATCATTGAGCCAAAGTCCGCATTTGGGACAGGTCATCACCCTACGACTACAATGTGTCTGGAGGCGATCAGTCTGCTGCACAGGGCAGGTGTGCTGAAGGCCGGACAGCGTTTTCTCGATATGGGGACGGGGACAGGAATTCTTGGGATTGCCTGCGTAAAGCTGGGCCTTTCAGGTGTCGGGGCCGATATCGACCCTCTGTCCATCAGTAATTCCCTCGAGAATTGTGATATGAACAATGTTGGTGGAGAATTCGAAATTCAGAAAGGCAGCGTGGAGCTTGTGCAGGGGCAGACCTTTGATGTGGTTATCGCAAATATTCTCGCAGGTCCCCTGAAGGAAATGGCTCCTATGCTCATGCCGCTGGTGAAGCCCGGCGGTTGTCTTATTCTTTCCGGTTTTTTGTCCGTACAGGTGTCCGGTATGGCAGCAGCCTATGCTTCCATGGGAAAAGCGGGAGAGCTGCGTATGCCGTCTCCGGCCAGTGATCCCACGCGCTCGGCAAGCACAGAGAATCCCGAGGCTGACGACTGGGTGTGCATGTACTGGCCGCCTGTAAATTAGATTGAAAAATAAAAGTAAAAGCCGTCGTATCGAAATCGACGGCTTTTACAATATTTGCCCTTTTTCCTTGGAGAAGATTTTTCGGGCATTCTTGCGCGG
>JAXVQY010000148.1:0-11495 GCA_037303805.1 bacterium
TTTCCGCCGCGGACAACGGCCTCGTGGTGGCCCTGCGCGAAGTTCCGGGATTCCTCTGCTTTCTTGTCGTGCCGCTCATGCTCATCATACGCGAGCACAGACTCTGCGTGCTCTCCGTCATCATCTGCGGCGCGGGAACGGCCGTGATCGGTCTGTTTTCGTCGTTCTGGGGCATCGCTGGCGCGGTGTTCGTCATGTCGACGGGCTATCACTTCTTCGAGACCATCAATCAGTCGCTCATGATCCAGTACTACGACCTCGCCAGCACACCCCTCATCATGGGACGCATGCGCGGTCTTGCCGCGGGAGGCAGTCTCGCCGTTTCGCTGCTCGTCTTCTTCGGCTCCGGGCATCTTTCCTACGAAGCCATGTTCGCGCTCATGGGCGCGGTCGTCGTGGCCCTCGGCGCGGCATGCCTGTTCTTCGATCCGTCCAGCCCCAGAGTCGCCCCCCAGAAAAAAGGCATGGTCTTCTGTTCGCGCTACTGGCTCTTCTACGCGCTCACCCTGCTCATGGGCGGCCGCAGGCAGATCTTCACCGTGTTCTCCCTGTTCCTGCTCGTGGAAAAGTTCGGCTTCTCCGTGCGCACGGTGGCCATACTCTACATGGTGAACTACGCGGTGAACTGGTTCTTCAATCCCCTCATCGGCCGCATCATCAACCGCATCGGCGAACGCCGCCTCCTCACCATCGAATACACCTCCGCCTTCTTCATCTTTCTCGGCTACGCCTGGACCGACAGCGCCCTCCTCGCGGGCATCATGTACGTGCTCGACAGCCTGACCTTCAACTTCGCCATCGCCGTGCGCACCTTCTTCCAGAAAATCGCCGATCCGGCCGACGTGGCCCCCAGTATGGGCCTTGCCCAGACCATCAATCACATCGCGGCCGTGCTCATTCCGCCGCTCGGCGGCTGGCTGTGGGTGACGTTCGGCTATCAGCTGCCCTTCTACTGCGGCATGGGACTCACGGTAATCTCCCTGCTGCTCATCCAGTTCATGGACAAAGAAATCGCGAAGGCAGGCAGAAAATCATAAAGGAACACGGAAATGTCCTCCCCGTGACCGGGACCATGTCCGACTTTTCCGGACGCCCCCTGCCCCGTCTTCACCGCCCGGGACAACGCGAAAAATATCCTTCCCTCCGGGCCCCTGCGTGTCCCGCCGACAGTCACGGCTCATGCATGCCGATACTTGAGACGCAGGCCGCGCTGGTGTATTGCTGAAACAGGCTGTTTCAACAGGGAGAAAATATGAGTGAACTGGTTCGTTTCGGAGTCTCGCTGGAGCGGGACCTTCTGACCGCCTTTGACCGGCATGCCGAACGCAAGGGCTTTGCCAACCGTTCCGAAGCGCTGCGACACTGCATCCGCCGGGAACTCTCGGAAGAAATCGTATCCGACCCCGACGCTCCCGTCGCCGGAGTCCTGACGCTGGTCTACGATCATCACGACAACGACCTTCCCGGTCGACTTACCTCTCTTCAGCACGAAGCGCACGGTATGGTTCTGGCCACCATGCACGTACATCTCGACGAACATCACTGTCTGGAAACCATGGCACTGCGAGGTCCGGCCGCAGCCGTGACGGAGCTGGCCGACAGACTCCGTTCCTCCCGCGGCGTACTTCAGAGCTCATGTTCTCTGACCGCCATCGAAGCCGCTCCCGAACACCATGTCTTTCACGAACACGCACATAAGGATCACGCATGAATACAACGTCAGAAACCGGAAGCTCCCACGCTCTTATGGACGTCCAGAGCAGTCCCTCCAGCGTGGCGCTCGACATCGACCGCGTAGGGGTCAAACATGTGGAACTGCCTCTGGTGGTGAAGGACCGGGACAAAGGGCATCAACATACCGTGGCCAGCGTCGACATGGGCGTCGACCTTCCTGCCGCCTTCAAGGGCACGCACATGAGCCGCTTTGTGGAAGCGCTGGAAAACTGGCGTGAAGCCAGTGCGGAAGAGCTGGACTACGCCTCCATGAAACGCCTGCTTTCCGACGTTCTGACGCGGCTGCACGCCCATCGCGCCTATGCCAAGTTCAGTTTTCCGTACTTCCGTACCCGGAAAGCCCCCGTTTCTGGACGGGAAGCTCCGGTACGCTATCTGTGCCGTCTGACCGGCGAGCTGGAAGAAGGACAGGAGGGACCGCGTTTTCTTCTGGAACTGGAAGTACCCGTTACCACGGTATGTCCGTGTTCCAAGGCCATCAGCCGTGCCGGAGCGCACGGACAGCGGGCCGTCGTGCGCATGGGACTGCGCATGAGCCGCTTCGAATGGCTGGAAGGATTCATCGACATTGCCGAAGAATCCGGATCTGCCCCCATACACACCCTTCTGAAAAGACCGGACGAAAAATTCGTCACTGAACAGGCCTATGACAATGCCCTGTTCGTGGAAGACGTGGTACGCAACGTGGCCACAAGACTGGAACGCCATACCCATGTGACCTGGTTCCGCGTGGAGGTGGAGAGCGAAGAGTCCATACACGGACACAACGCCTTTGCCAGCATCGAACGCACCGTGAACGCACGGAAGTGACTCTGCAAAAGTGTCATTTTCTTACGACGGAAAGCCGAAAGCCTCAGTGAACGGAACAATCGGAAATTACTCTCTTTTTTTAATAATTACGGATCAAGACGACTGTTTTTTCTCTGTGGCCGGTCCGAGGCATTTTTTGATTTTATTTTTTTGAAAAACAACGTATGGTGGCTGAAGGCAATACTTCTTTCCCGCAGAGACATTCATGAAAACCTATCACGCCCATAGTTCAGCCGGTGGCGGTCTGATCCCGCCATGGCAGGATGTGTTTTCCGTGCAGAGGCTTTTGAACTGACCTGATTTCAAAAGCTGCCCGCATGTCCCGGAAACACCATATATCCCGCATGCAGGCTATCGTCTCCGTATATGCCTCCCGGTTCGTACCGGGTTCTCCGGCGTTCTGCCTCCCCTCTCCTTTTTCTTCGAGAATACACCGTGAGCGATTATCAGATTTTCATATACATAGCCATCGGCATCTATCTTCTTCTCATGCTCTATATCGGCCTCCTCTGCGCCAAACGCAACAACAATGCCCACGAGTATTATCTGGGCGGCCGCAAGATGGGCCCCATCGTCACCGCCATGAGTGCGGAAGCGTCCGACATGTCCTCCTGGCTGCTCATGGGCCTGCCGGGACTTGCCCTCTTCACCGGTATTGCCGAACCCGGCTGGACGGCCATAGGCCTCGCTCTCGGCACCTATCTGAACTGGCTCATCGTGGCAAAGCGTCTGCGTGTCTACAGTGAAAAAATACACGCCATCACCATTCCTGACTTCTTTGCCCGCCGCTTCCACGACAACAGCAGTCTGCTTGTGGGCATTTCCGCACTGATCATCGTCATCTTCTTCATTCCCTACACGGCGGCCGGTTTCGCCTCCTGCGGCAAGCTCTTCTCCACACTCTGCGGCCTCGACTATGTGACCGGCATGCTCATCGGTACCGTGGTCATTGCCGGATACACCATTCTCGGCGGCTTTCTGGCCGCATCCATGACCGACCTCGTGCAGTCCATCATCATGACCCTGGCGCTGTTCATCATCGTGGCCTTCGGTATCCACATGGCCGGCGGCTGGGAAGCCGTCAAGGCCTCCGCCAGCCTTGAAGGCTATATCAGCCTGACTCATGCCACCAACGTCGTCACGCACGAAGTGTCGGAGTACGGGACGCTGACCATCTTCTCCACACTGGCATGGGGCCTCGGCTATTTCGGCATGCCGCATATTCTGCTCCGCTTCATGGCCATACGTGATGAAAATGAAATCGCCATTTCCCGCCGCATCGGTTCCACCTGGGTGGTCATCGCCATGGGCTGTGCCATCTTCATCGGTATCATCGGCTACGCCATGATTCAGGCAGGCGCGCTTGATCCCTATCAGACCTGTTCCGATGCCGAAACCATCATCATCAAAATAAGCGGTCTGCTCAGCTCGTTCGGCATCATTCCCGCCTTCATGGCCGGTCTCGTTCTCGCCGGCATTCTGGCCAGCACCATGTCCACCGCTTCCGGTCAGCTTCTGGCCGCAGCTTCCAGCGTCTCGGAGAACCTCTTCAAAGGGGTGTTCCATATCCAGATGACCGACCGTTCCACCATGCTCTCGGCACGTGGTACCGTTCTGCTCATCTCCATCGTGGGAACCGTCATCGCCTGTGATCCCGAGAGCTCCATTTTCCAGATCGTCTCCTTTGCCTGGGCCGGATTCGGTGCCTCCTTCGGGCCGGTCATGCTGTTCGGACTGTTCTGGCGCCGCTGCAACCGCTGGGGAGCTCTTTCCGGCATGGCCGCCGGAGGTATCATGGTCTTCGTGTGGAAATACCTCATCAAACCCATGGGCGGTCTGTGGGGCATCTATGAACTGCTGCCCGCCTTCCTCGTCGGATGCGCAGCCATCATCATAGTCAGCCTCCTGACGGAAAAACCCGACGACAAAATGCTGGAAGACTTCGACGCCGTAAGCCGTGCGAAGTAACAAACGCTTCTCACGTAGATGAAAGGCCGCCGACATTCTTCCGTCGGCGGCCTTTTTAGTCATATTTTTCCTTGCTCGAATAATCTGCACACTTGTGTGTTTTGGATACTCTCCTCGATATGCTCCTCGTGCCTCATAGTGATCGGCGACCGCGTCTCGGCGCGAAAAACAGAATAAAGAAAGCCGGTCCCCGGGGGTAATGGAGACCGGCTGTCTGAGAAGGCGGGAGAAACGCCGGATCCCGCCCGTGGTTCGGAACGTTTTTCGACATGCATCGACGCGCACGTTCCGGCGCGAGGGCGGAGCGCTGTACGCCCCGCCCGGACAATTCATCAATGACAGGCGAACTTCTCGCGCTGCACTCTGAGAGCTTCGGCCTGCTCTTCCCAGCTGGAGAAACCGGCCTGCTGCAACGCATCGAACACCGTGGAATCCCAGTCCCAGGAAGCATAGGTCACGGGCTTGTGGAAGGTGCGGCGGAACTCGGCCAGCTTCTGACGGGCATCATGTTCGAAAGGCGTACTGAAGCAGGCCTTCAACTCCTTGTGCAGACGCCCCACTTCCTCATCATACCAGGCACGGATTTCGGCGGGTTCCGTCATCCTGGCCGCTTCTTCATATCCATGTTTTTCCAGCAGGGCCCGCAGCTTGGCGGCATGCTGTCGGCCGAGCCACTTGCCGAGCCCGGAAGTCGGAATATTCTCAGCCTCCACGGTTGCGAAATCGGCCTTGGTGCGCATGTAGGTATCGGGCACCACCGACGCGGAAACGATACCGGCAATGGCCACCATTCCGCGGAGAATGGTGCTGTTGGCCACACCCTGACCGCAGAAGCCCACTTTCTTGCAGAACTTCTGACCGGTGAAGATAGTGGTCAGAATAGCCCAGATGACAGCCGGGTCCTCCTCATCGTAAATGTGCGTCAGTTCCGCGTTATCGCGATCAGTGGCAAGCACCATCTGCGTCATGTCGTTGGAACCGATGGAGAATCCATCGAATTCGCTGATGAACTGCCGAGCCAGAATGGCATTGGAAGGCAACTCCGACATGAGCAGTATCTTGAGACCGTCCTCGCCGCTGCGCAGACCGTGCACGTCGGCCAGGTAGGCACGCATGGAACGTGCCTGTTCCAACGTACGCACAAAAGGCAGCATGAGCATGAGATTCGTACCGCCGTACAGCGTACGGGCCCGTTTGAACGCCTCGATTTCCCAGTCGTGAATATCGCGGGACACGCCGCGGTAGCCGAGCATGGGGTTGTCTTCATTATGCTCGAAGAGACAACCGCCGAGAAGATTGCGATACTCGTTGCTCTTGAAATCCGTAGTACGGTACACGATGTCCTTGCCGTAAAAGGCCATGGCAAACAGAGCAAGATTGCGGCCGAGCGTACGGATGTAGTGATCACGACCGCTGACATGGCCGTTGGTTACGATGAGCTGCTCTATCTTTTCGGGAATGCTGCGCACTTCCTCGATTTCCTTGCCGAGACGGGTACGGGCGGCCACGCTGCGGCGTATGGAACCTATGCGCATGAGCACTTCCTGAACAAGCGGTTTCTTGGAAGCTGCCGCCATGGCGGTCTTCACATCTTCTTCCGTCACGGAGGATCCCGGCTCATCCGCTCCCATGACCACACGAATATGCGTACGCAGGTCATCGGAGGTCTGAAGAAGTTCCCTGTTCATTTCCGCACGCTGCATATACTCGGCCATGAGCGCTTCGGCCCTGGGAACACTGGACGTGTTGGCATACAGGGAAGCCATGTCCATAAGCTGCACCACATAGGGCTTGAGCTGCACTTCGGCAAAGGGAGCATGAACCTGTCCCACGGCGATCTGTTCGGAAACACGACGGCTGACCTGATCTTCCAGTTCGACCAGTCTGCGTTCCACGAACCCTTCCAGGGTGCCGTTGTCGTAGGCTTCCAAGGCCGCGGGATGCGCACCGATATTGCCCAGCATGAATTCCGCACGCAGCAGTCCTACCTCAAAGTCTGGCACGTCGCGCAGACGGGAAAGAAACAGCGCCTGATTCACATCGGCAAGGACTATGCCCACATGCGTACGGGTTTTGGGCAGCTTGGAAATATCCAGCTCTCCACCGACTTCGCAGAGAGGAAGAAGTCCGCGATATACAAGACCGCGCGTACCGTCGACCGTGACGGGCATGCCGTCCATGGCACGCATGGCCAGCGGGTTCTGAACGCCGATAACGGCCGCAATGCCGAGCTCACGGGAAGTGATGGCTGCATGGCTGGTATCGCCGCCCACGTTGGCGATGATGGCGGAAGCCACACGCATGCCGGGAACCATGTCGGGATCGGTACGTTCCGCCGCCAGAATGTCCCCGGGATTGATGCGGTTCAGCTCCAGAGCCGAACGCAGGAAACGTACCGTGCCCTGCCCTGCGCCGCGGGACGCGCCGTTGCCGGAAAGAAGCACTTCACCCTTGGCCGCCGCATCGGGAAGTACTTCCTTGCGACGCATGAAAATGGTGTGAGGATGTTCGTCGAGTTCGGCGTTCCAGCGGGTTTCCGGTCTGGCCTGAACAAACCAGAGACGCTGCTTGTCGTCGATGCAGAATTCGGTATCCATGATGATGCCGCCGTATGCCCGACTGATGGCGCGTACTCCCTGAGCAACCTCGATGGGCTGATTCTCTCCCAGCGCCCATTTATTGACTTCTTCTGCGGGGACGGGTTCGATATGCGTCCCGTCGTTATCCTCATTATATACCATGCGCACGGTCTTGCGGCCCATGAAACGCAGAACGACATCGGTACCGTCGTCGCGCTGGAAAACATAAAATTTATCGGGCGTCACCATGCCGCCCACGATGGATTCACCGAGGCCGTAGCTGGAATCAATGCTCACCAGATCATTGCGGGACGTTCCCCGGCATCCTGTCGCCGTATCGGCGGAAAAGGCGGTACCGGCCACCACGGGACGGATCATGCGCATGATGCATACGGAAAGCGCCGTATTTTCAATGGCCCATTCCTTACGTGCCGTTTCGGCAATGGAGGGATCACCTTCCTTTTCGGCATGAGCCACGGCATCAAGAATGGCCTCACGCCGATAGGTCATGGAACGCAGATTGTAAGCCGACGCACAGTCCCAGAGATAGGCTTCGGCCACGGCAGCCTCACCGGTAATGTTCAGAAACGTGTCCTGCAATCCGGCAAAGGCCTTCTTGCGCGAGTCTTCACCTGCCGCGGAGGAACGCACGGCCACGGGAAACTCCCCTTCTCCGGCTTCCTCGCACATATCACGATAGGCACGACGCACGGCCTCATCCACTTCGGCCGGCAGCGTGATGGAAAGAATGGCGGCCTGCACCAGCATGGAACGACGACGGAGCTGGTCAATATTTTCCTGCGATTCCGCAAAACCGTGGACAACCTGATTGATGAAATCACGCAGACAGGTGCTCGCACTTTTTCCGGCACCGCGTTCCCGGATCTCCGACGCCACACGACGGACGAAACTGCCGAAGAAACCATGATCGGAAGCAACCGCAGGGGAGGCCCAGTCCACCTCCGCCATGGCGGTATCCACAACATCGTAAACAAGGGAAGCGTTCACGCGGCTTTCATCGAGAACCACATGAAAAGCCGTGGCGGGAATGGCGCGGAACTGCGGCGTACGTATGCCCTCCACACGGCTGATGAGTGCGGTATTGTAGTTTTTGCCGCCCACCAGCATTTCCGCAGATTCACCCATGCGCACGATATCCGCGCCGGTCATGATGAAAGGAGAACCAGTTTCATTCATGGTATCCATGCTCATAAAAAGCCTCTCGATCATATTGTCAGGGAAGGTACCCTGAATTCCTTCAGATGGGACTGCAGCAAGACGGTCGGCTACGCTTCCAGATGCGAAGCCACAAGACGTATCAGACGGCCGAGCTGATGTGTGAAGCCGGATTCATTGTCATACCAGACCACGATTTTAAGCATGGTCTTGTTCATGACGGTCGTGAACGAGGCATCTATGGTTCCGCCGTGCGTATCCCCCACATAGTCAATGGACACCAGCGGTTCATCACAATAGCCGAGGGCCTCGTACAACCAGGTTTCGGAAGCATACTTGAGCGCGGCGTTCACTTCCTGCGCCGTTACCTCCGTTCTGAGTTCGCAGGTAAAGTCGACAAGAGAAACATCGGGCGTGGGGACACGCAGGGCACCGCCGTTGAGCAGGCCCTTGAGTTCGGGAATGACGAGTCCCACGGCGGCCGCAGCGCCTGTGGTCGTGGGAATGATGGAAAGCCCGGCGGCTCTGCCGCGACGCAGATCCTTCTGCGTACCATCAAGCAGGCGCTGACTCATGGTATAGGAATGAATCGTGGTCATCAGTCCGTGCAGGATACCGAATTCATTGTGCAGGACCTTGACCGCAGGAGCAAGACAGTTCGTGGTACAGGAGGCTGCGGAAATGACATCATGCTTTTCCGGATCATAGATATCCTGATTCACCCCCATGACGATGGTGGCATCGGCATCGTTGCAGGGAGCAGAAATAATGACCTTCTTGGCTCCGCAGTTCATGTGAAGAGCAAGAAGGTCGCGTTTTCTCAGGGTACCGGACGTATCCACCACGATATCGACGCCGTAGTCACCCCATTTCCATTCGCCCTTGTCACATCGGGTAATGGCGATTTCCCGACCGTCAAGGCGAAGACCGTTTTCCGTGGATTCCACCTTGCCGGGAAAACGGCCGTGCACGGAATCGTACTTGAGCAGATACGCCATTTCCTCATTGCTGGCGCGGTGGCCGTTGATGACGACGACTTCGCACTGAGGAAAAAGATGCATGACACGAAGCAGATATCTGCCGATACGTCCAAACCCGTTGATACCTATCCTGATCATGGGGAATCCTTTTTTTGACGTCCATGAGGCGGCCGCCCGCTTCTCCGACATCCGAAGAAGACGTTCAGGGCGACCTGATGAAATCAACGTACAAGAAACCCGTGTCCGCAGAACGGCAGAATCATGGCAGTTGCGTGACAACTGCCGAAACGGAAGCGACGTCATTAAACAAAATCGACCCGGGACGGAAAGGAGAAATCCCGGGTCGATTCCATCCGGCCTCCTGCGGGTCTGGAGCCGGCTCTGCCGTATGCTCCGTTGCCACAAGAAGCATACTGGCCCATTCTGTTCTCTGAGGTTTGGCTGTTCCCTCATGCAGAATGGAGAATAGTGAACCTAAGTGTCTACCTGAGGGCAGTTATGTGTCAATTGTGTGACAGTCTTCTCTTTTTTATAAAAATATGGCATTCTCCCTTAAAGTAGCAGGCCATGGTACTTCTATTTTGATGTGATTATTGAGGAAAACATGAGCGAAAGCCTCATTCTCGTCGTCGATGACGAACAGGACATACGCGATCTGCTTGTCTTTAATCTCAAGCGCGAAGGTTACGCAACGCTGGAAGCCGCCGACGGCATGGCCGCGCTGGAGCTTGCCCGCAGCCGCAAACCGGCGCTCATTCTTCTGGACGTCATGCTTCCTAATATGGACGGACTGGCCGTCTGCCGTGAACTCGGCAAGGACAGATCCACGGAAAACATTCCCATCATCATGCTGACCGCACGCGGCGATGATGTCGACCGCATTGTCGGCTTCGAACTCGGCGCTGATGACTACGTCGTCAAGCCGTTCAACACCCGTGAACTCATGCTCAGGATCAAGGCCATGCTGCGCCGCCGTGCCGTGCAGGAAGACGAAGACCCCATGCTCCGTTGTCACGGAGTATGCCTCGATCCGCAGGCTCACAAGGTCACGGTCAACGACAAACCCGTGGAACTCACGGCCATACAGTTCTGTCTGCTTCAGGATCTGATGCAGAACCCCGGGTGTGTCCGTTCCCGCGAGGAGCTGCTGAGCTCTGTCTGGGACTATCAGTTCGACGGTTATGACCGCACCGTGGACACGCACATAAAACGTCTCCGTGCCCGCCTCGGAGACGCGGCCGACATTATCGAAACCGTTCGCGGCATAGGATATCGCTGCAAGGGATAACCTCATGAAAGCCCCCTCCATCATTCCGAACAGAGAATCCTGTTTCACCGACCTTACGGCCGATCCCCCGGAAGAAGCACCAATCTCTCCGACTTCGGAGCATCCCATTCCCCTCGACAGCATTCTCGACAGTCTGGATGAGGGGGTTCTCATTCTGGATAAAAAAGGCATTGTCATAAAGGCCAATCCGTCCTTCTGCCGCCTTTTCACCACCAGTGCCGTAGGTATGCCCGCTTCAGCCGTAGTCCCGGGGGCAACCTTCCGTGAAATGCTCGATGCCTTTCTGCATGACTTTCTTCCCGATCATCATGCATCCCCGGCCTTCCGCATCACGCTGGAGAAAGAACTCGTTCTCAGTGTACGCATAACACCGCTCAAGAACAGCGACGGCCTTTTCGTCAGCGACGAAGCGCCTCATGCCGTGGTGGTCTTTCACAACATCAGCGATCTGGTGCGCCTGAACCGGCGCCGGAGAGAGTTCATGGGGGAAATCGCCCACGAGCTGCGCACACCGCTCACGACCATCATAGGATTTGCCGAGACCATACTCGATCTGCCGCCTCACCACACAGAAGACAGGCAGAAATTTACAGGAACCATACTCCGCAATGCCCGACACATGGCGCTGCTCGTGGAAGATATGCTCAGGCTTTCCAAACTGGAAAGCGGCACCGTCCCGCTTCAGCTCACCTGCGTACGGGCCGCCTTTGTTCTCGAGGATGCACTCGATGCCTGTGCTCCCCACCTGGAAACAAAAGATCTGACAACAGACATCCATATCGACCGGAGCATGAACATCAGGGCCGATGCTCACTACATCACTCAGGTCTTCCGCAATCTTCTGGAAAACGCCTGTCGCTATGCGCCTCACGGAAGCGTCATCACCATTACGGGTGAACCGTCTCCCTTTGAATCCATGGCGGTGTTTACGGTCTCCGACCAGGGACCGGGTATTCCGGA
>JAXVQY010000149.1:0-11974 GCA_037303805.1 bacterium
CCGTCGGAACCTTCGGTGATGAGGGTGTTGCCGTTGGGCAGACGCTGAGCGGAGCTGATGAAGGGGCTGTAGAAGCGGCTGGCGTCCAGCGGAACCACGAAGCCGGCTTCATGAGGCGTGTACTGCCACACGATCTTGAGCGTGGTGGGATCGAATTCCAGGATACGGGTGTAGTCGCGCTGGGCGGCCTTCACGCCGATGGGGGCACCGGGGTTGGGATTGTCGTAACCGGCCCAGCCGCCGTTGTCGAACACGAGGATGTTGCCCGCGCCGGGCAGACCGTCGGGAATCATGTGCGCATGATGCTGACCGATGATCCAGCCGAGGGAATGTTCGGGATGACCGATGCTGTAGTCGGGGCCGACCTTCCAGACGATCTTGCCGGTTTCCTTGCTGATGATGAAGATGATGTTGGTTTCGCGGCCGTCCATGATGATGTTGTCGGGATGGAAGCGTTCATCACCGGCATCATA
Source organism: bacterium (assembly GCA_037303805.1). Classification (GTDB taxonomy): domain Bacteria; phylum Desulfobacterota; class Desulfovibrionia; order Desulfovibrionales; family Desulfovibrionaceae; genus Mailhella. Next base: position 474 of record JAXVQY010000149.1, read on the forward strand.
CCACTTGTTGGGTCCGAGGGTGGACATGGAGTTGATGTGCATCCAGTCGCCGAGACCGGGAGCGCTGTCGATGAGGGAACCGCCGCGGTAGTTGGGGTTACGGGCCATGGCGTTGCGGGCGGCTTCGGAGAAGCCCATTTCCTCCACGTGATCGGAAGCCTGCCATTCCCAGATGATCTCGCCGTCCCAGTTCACTTCGTACACGACGTCGTCAAGCAGAGGCTTGTCGGAGATGTATTCGCAGTGAGCGTCGCGATGGCAGAGCACGAGGGTGTTGCCGGACAGGGACTGGGGTTCATGACCGGGAGCATAGTAGCCGGTGGTGCTGCCTTCACGCTGGAAGTCATGATGCTGACGGGCCATCCACTGGGGCTTTTCGCCCGGATCCTCGATGAATTCGGCCTGGTTGAATTCCCAGACGACGTTGCCGTCCCAGTCCACCTGGATGAGGTCGACCTGATCCTGGAGGCCGTACTTGGGATTGCGGATGCCGCGGCTGCCGAGCAGATAGCCGCCGGGGAAGATCTTGTTCGGGAAGCCGTGCACGCCCTTCCAGAGCTTGATTTCCTGGCCGTTCATGTCGATAAGCATGGCGCCCTGTCCCTTGACGGGCATGACGGTATAGCCGTTATACGCCTTCTCGGGATTGTAAAGCGTAACACCGGTAGGATAAACTGTAGGATGACCCATGATAAAACTCCTTCATGAGAGTTGAGGGTAAGTTCCCGGGGCTCGAGCCCCGGGAACCGCAGGGGAAATATTACAGAACCTCGGGACCCATGAGCGTATAGGGAAGCCAGAGGGCAATATCCGGGAAGAAGGTGATGAGGATGACCGCAAGTATCATGAGGCCGACGAAGGGAACGATGCCCTTGAAGATGGTCTCGATGGGAATACCCTTGGCCACACCGGCGAGTGCGAACACCACCACGCCCACGGGAGGAGTGATCTGTCCCATTTCCATGATCATAACGGATACCACACCGAACCACACAGGGTCAAAGCCCAGTGCCACGACGGTGGGGAAGATGGAAGGCAGGGTAAGCATGAGCATGGGAATCACGTTCATCATGCAGCCGAGAATCACATAGATGACCACGATGATGGCGAAGACCCAGTAACGGTTGAACGGCAGGGAAACGATGAAATCGGCCAGCAGGAAAGGCAGACGCGTGGCGGCGAAGAAATAGCCGAGCACGGCCACGCCGACCATGATGCCCATGATGCGGGCCGTGAGTTCGCCGGTTTCATGCAGGGAGGCCAGCAGATTCTGCTTCGTCACCTTGCGGCGCACGAGCGCATAGAGGAAAGCGCCCATGGCACCGATGCCGCCGCCTTCGTTGGGGGAGCAGACACCGGCGACGATGCTGCCGAGCACCAGCACGAACAGGGCGAGAATCGGCACCAGCCCCATGGAGGACTGAATCTTCTCGGCCAGCGTGTACTTGGGGCCGCGGGGAGCAAGTTCGGGATGACGCACGGCCATGTAATAGATGTAGGCCATGAACATGAGGGCCAGCATGACGCCGGGAACGAGACCGGCCATGAACAGTCGGCCGATGGAAACTTCCGTGACGATGCCGTAAATGATGAATCCCGAACTCGGGGGAATCAGAATACCCAGCGTTCCGCCCGCGGCGAGTGCGCCCGTGGCGAGAGAGGGGGAATACTTGAGGCGCATCATTTCCGGCAGGGACACGGATCCCATGGTCACGGCCGTGGACAGGGAGTCGCCGCACACGGCGGCAAAGCCGGTGCAGCCCGCGACGCCGGCCATGCCCATGCCGCCGGGCATGTGACCGATCCACTTGTTGGCCGAGTTGAACAGGTCCACGGAAATGCCGGAATACAGAATCATGCAGCCCATGAGCACGAAGAGCGGCAGGGCCACAAGGTTGTAGTTGGCGGAAGCGGCGTAGGGAGTGGTTCCCACGGCGGCGAGAGCGGCGATGACGTTGCGGGAAACGGCCACCATGCCCATGGCGCCGATGATGCTCATGGCCCAGGCGATGGGCATGCGGATGAACAGGAACAGGAACAGCAGGCCGAAGGCTATGAGGCCGAGAATGAGGTTGGAAATTTCATAGGGGCTTTCGCGATACCAGAACGGCAGGTAGGCAAGAGCGAAGGCAAAGGCGACGCCGAGCACGAAGGCGACATAATGTCTGCCGGAAAGGCACTTCACGGCCTCGCGCAGGAACTGGAAAAGCGCGACGACGGAGGTGATGCCGAGACCCATCACGGGCATCCAGTAATAGAATTCCAGAGGAACGTACAATTCCATGGACTGCGTGCCGAACTTGCTCAGGAAGGCGTCGTAGCTCTCCGTCGTGAGCAGCACCATGATGCCCAGCACAAGGGAGGCGACGGTGATGTCGCACCAGCGCTTCACACTCGTGGACATGCGCTCGTAGATGAAATCAATCATCATGTGGCGGTCGTGCAGCTGCAGAACGGCCATGAAGGAAAACGTGGTGAGCGCCAGAAGATTTTCCTGCAACTCCAGAGATCCGGGCACACTGAAGCCGAACAGACGACAGCAGACGTCCACGGTAATGAGCACGGGCAATATGGCCATGGCCACATAGCTCAGCCAGCTTACCTTGGTCGTGCATTTTTCAAGAAAGGTATAGACACTCTGAAAGGCGGGAGAAAGAGAAACTTGTTCTGCCATGGAAACCTCGGCTTTTCGCGATTCGCACTCCGGGCGGACCGCACACGGAAGGGAGAGCCTGAAAATGTCGCAGTGACGAACATGCGTCGAGAGGGGGACAGGCGTCCCCCTCTCCAGGCTTACATCTTGTAATCGCCGTACTTGCCGGCTCTCATTTCTTCCGTGTAGAACTTGGAGCGTTCCTGAGCATACTTGTACACGGCTTCGATGACTTCAGGCTTGGCACCCTTGCAGGAAGCCTTCCAGTCATCCACGAATCCGCCCAGAGGCGCGAGGAAGGGAGCGCGTTCCTCGTCGGTCAGATAGAAGAAGGTGTGGCCCTGCTTTTCCATCCATGCGGTGTCTTCCTTGGCGCCGTCCTCAAGGGACTTGCCGACGCCGAGGGCCATGTTCATGCCGCCGGTCTCATTGAGATAGGCCTTCATGTCGTCGGGCATGGAATCCCAGAGATCCTTGTTGGCTTCCATGGTAAAGGCCTGCACCATGATGTTGAGCATCAGATGATACTTGGTGGCTTCGGTGATCTTGTAGGACTTGAGGGGAGCGAGCGGGCAGAGCACGCCGTCGCCCATGCCCTTGGACAGGGCGAGATAGGTGTCGGGGGGGCTCATGCGGATGGGGTTGGCACCGAGGGCCTTGACGAGTTCAAGGGCGACGGCGTCCCATACGATGATCTTGGCCCCCTTCAGTTCCTCCATGGTCTTGATGGGCTTGAGCGTATGCAGCTGATAGGCGGCGGAAGCCCAGGAAGTGAAGTGAACGCTGTTTTGAGGCAGTTCGGCCTGCACTTCGGGGAACTTGCGGATCAGATCCTCAAGCACGAGAGAACCCACAATGGCGTTGGGGCAGAGTCCGGGAATGGCCACCACGTTCATGAGATTGTAGTTGCCGGGATAGACGGAAGGACGCAGCACGCCGAAATCCACGCGGCCGTCGGTAATGGCCTGCGGTGCTTCGGATTCAGGATACAGGGAGTTCGTTGCAAAATAGTCGAACGACAGTTTTCCGCCGAACTTTTCTTCCGTAGCCTTAAAATAAGGTTCCCAGTAGTTCACCACGGTGGGGTGCTTTTCAAGGTAGCTGCCCATGAAGGACAGGTGCTTGAATCCCTTGGCGGCCTCGGCCGTACCGGAAAACACCAGAGCGCCACCCAGCGCGAGAGCAGCAGCCAGCAGACCAAACTTCTTCAACATGCTGAAACTCCTCATGTTTTGCCCATCTTTTCACATCCGGACGAAAAATATGTGCGGATGCGAATCGGACAGCTTTCATTCATTAGAGTTCTAATAAATTAAATAATATTTTTAAGTCAATGGTGAAAAAATTGACAATTATATTATTTCATTGAATTAACAAACTTTTTTTATTTATTTTTTTCACGGCGCAAAAAAATGCCCTTTACCGTGCGGAACACGTTCCGTTCCGCCCTCGAGCCTCCCGCCCGTTCCGACGCTGCTGAGGAAAAGACGAACGTCAAAAAAGCCCGTCCGGAGAAAAGCAGCGGCTTCTCCCGAACGGGCTTGTCATGACCGCCCCGTCGTCCCGGAGCGGATCATCAGAAAAGCGGAACCTTATATGCCGTAGACACCGTACTTTCCGGCGCGCACCTGTTCCGTATAGTACCGGCTGCGCTCACGGGCGAACTTGTAGACCTTATCCACGAGCCTGGGATCCAGTCCCTTGCAGATTTTCGTCTTCCAGCCTTCGGTGAACACGTCGAGAGGAGCAAGAAACTCGCTGCGCTCGGCATCGGACAGCTCATAGAACTCATGCCCCTGAGACTTCATCCATTCCACGTCGGCCACGGCTCCCCGTTCCAGAGACTTGCCTATGGCCTCGGCCATCTTCATGCCGCCCTGTGCGGAGATCCACTTGCGCATGTCCGCAGGCATGGAATTCCACACCTTTCCGTTCACTTCCTCGGTAAAGGTATTCACCCCCAGACCGATCAGCAGATGGTACTTGACGTTGTCGCTGATCTTGTAGGAACGCAGCGGCGCCAGGGGACAGAGCACGCCGTCCACCATGCCGCGGGAAAGAGCCAGGAAGGTATCCGGAGAGCTCATGCGTATGCCATGGCCGCCGAGAGCGTTCACGATTTCGAGAGTAAGATTGTCCCATACGGCGATCTTCTTTCCCTTGAGATCCTCGCGGGTCCGGATGGGCATGGTGGAATGAAGCTGATAGGAAGCGGAAGCCCACGACGTGAAGTGAGTCGTATTGCGGGGAAGTTCGGCACGCACTTCCGGGAATTTCTGAATGAGCTCCTCCACCACGAGGCTGCCTACCAGGGCATTGGGGCACATGCCGGGCAGGGCCACCACGCCGAGCAGCCGCATTTCCCGGGGAAAGAACACGGGACGCACCTGACCGATGTCCGCGCGTCCGTCGGAAATGGCGGAATAGGCCTCCGTCTCGGAATACAGGGAATTGGTGGTGAAATAGTCAAAGGAAAGTCTGCCGTTGAACTGCTTTTCCGCAGCTTCCATGAAAGGCCGGAACACTTCCTTCGTGGCGGGATGATCTTCCAGATAACCGCCCATGAAGGAAAGATGCGTGAACTTTCCTTCCGTATCGGCGGCGTCGGCAACAGCAGAAAACGACAGCAGACCGCCCAGGGCGAGAACGGCCGCACATATTCCCCATTTCTTCAGCATGGACAAACTCCTTTTCAGTCTCGGAGACAACCGCCGATGGCGACGCCGCAGCGGTGCCGAAAGCCCTCTCTAAAAAAAATGTCCCTGTCATGTCAACAAAGAAGACACCGACACGTCCGTCGGATCCGGGGAGACGGCTGCCCCCGCACGGCACCTTTCCCGGCAGAGGCACCGGAAAAGAGTCTGCGCTCCGCTGCCCCATGGGGAACGGGCCTCCGAGGCGTTCCGTTCCTCCCGGGACAAGGACACGTCGAGCTTCAAGACACGGAAATCGGACAGGAACACCCGGTGGACGGAAGGCTTTCTCCCTCGACTCCGGTCAGGGCATCCCATTTTTTAAAAGATATGGGGGAAAATTCACTTCGACGGAATGAAGAACGGCGAACACACGGCCGGAAACGGACGCCCTTTTTTCTTGCAAAAGGTTACAGACGACTCCGGCCTGCTCTTCCGTCCTCTTCCGGTACAAAAAAACCGGCACGGAGCCGGTTTTCAGTTGTCGGGAACCCGGAAGGCTATTCCGCCACGGGCTCGTAGTAGCAGCGCTTGGGGGAATGGATCTTGCCGGCCTTCTTCAGTTCGGCGCAGGCCTTGGATACTTCCTTGGAATCCACACCGAGCACCTTGGCGATATCGCCGGGACGCACGGGCTTGCCGGCTTCCTTCATGGCTTTGAGAACCTGTTCTTCCATGATAAACTCCTTTGTGAGCAATATTCTTGTCATGCTGCACGGCAACGATATCCGGCGGAGCCTGCAGCATCCTCCGGAGGCCGTCTTCCGTGTACGGCAGGATCCCGCCGACCGGGCCGGAAAAGCTCTTCCGTATGATCCGTCCGGGCGGTATCCTTCTCTGCGCCTGCTTGTATCCTGTCGGAGGATGAAAGGCAAGAGTTATTAAGAACAATTCCTGATAATTTTTTTCGAATCCCACCATGAACGCTCCGTTTTCCGCCGCTCTTTCCTTTTTAATGGCACTTCTGCTTCTCTGTTCCTGTTCCCCGTCCGGCAGACGTCCCTCCGGCTCCGAGCTTCCCGACCGGGCCGGCCCGGCCTATGTGCAATGGCTTGAGGAACAGGCCTGCCTGCGCCGCTCTGCGGAGCTGACGGCCGTCGTCAGCGGCTCGTCTCTGAACTGGAAGAACAGCTCCGGCGACACGCCCTTTCCCGACGCTGCCCGGACATGGTTCCGCGCCTCTCCCGTGCTCACGGCATGGAGCGGACACGACTCCTTTCTGAAGGCACTCGGAGAAGGGACCCGGCTCCGGCAGCTGGCGGAACTCGGCGTGCAGGGCATTTTTCTGTCGGGCACGGCCGATACGGGGGACGAATGGGCCGGACGCTCACCGGCACGGGGACTGGGAGAAGACGGCGTGAGCTTTGCCTTCGGACGGCTCACCGGCACGGAAGAGGACTATGCCCGCCTGCTGGGCGGGCTTTCCGAAGCCGGACTTCTGGCAGGCGGCACGCTGCTGCCCGCCAATACCGGTATGGGACCGGACTTTTTTCTTGCCGAACGATCCGTGCGCGACTACCCCGGTCTGTACGCCATGATCGAAACGGATCCGCAGGACTGGCCGCTTCTTCCGGAGCTCGGCCGGGATGAGACCGCACCGCTGTCCGACCGGGCCGAAAAGGCTCTGGCGGCACGAGGCGTGATCCCCGGTGCGCTGGTGCAGGACGATCCGTCTTTTTCCTCCGCCCCGTGCGGCTGGGCCGTCACGGGCCCCGTCGCCGGAGTGGACGGCGTGAAACGCCGCTGGGCGTACCGCTGGTATCTGACCCCGGACAGACCCGTGCTGCACTGGGACGATCCTTCCGGCGCGGCACGACGCATTCTAGAAGCCAGTCTCATTCAACAGGCGGGGCTTCGGCATCAGGCCCTCGTGGGTGCCGGCATCGGCGCATGGATCGGTCTCGATCCCTCTCCGGCGGAAAAATCTCCCCGGACAGGACGAAAACTGGAGCCGGGCTACTCCGCTCTGCGCGACCTCGTGCGCAACACGCACCGATACGGCGCCGCGCTGCTCGTGCAGGACGACATTCCCATGAACAACCTTCGCCTGATCCTGCGTACCGGCGCAGATTTCGCCTTCGACAGCGTACTCGCTCCCGCCCTGGAGCGATCGCTTCTCGAAGGAAGCGCCTCTTCCGTCCGCTCCGCCCTGCGCCGCGCCCTCGAACTCGGCATCGACCAGAAAAGGCTGTGGCGAAGCACGGCGGACGGTCTGCCCCGTCCGTCTCTGAACGCCGTGGTTCCGCTTCTTCCGGACGGCTGGCCGGAGCTTCTCGTAGCGGCCGACGCTCCCCGGCAGGGTCCGCGTCTCAACGCCGCCACGCTGGCGGCCGTCGCCGCAGGCCTTGCTCCCGGCGAAAAACCGGACGCCGATCAGCGCAGACGCATCCGGGACGGACACCTGCTTCAGATCGCGACCCGCGCCTTTCTGCCCGGTCTTCTCATGCTTTCCGGGCAGGATCTCGACGGCGGCATTCCCGACGGCCGCGACGGCCACGCCACACCGCCGATCTGGCAGATGAACCCCGGACCTTCGAGCCGTCAGGGGCTTCCTTCCGGCCTTGCCGTCTACCGGAACGACCCGGAAGCCGACATGAAGCCTCTGCTGCAGCGCCTGCTTGCGGCCAGAACGTCCACACGCATTGCGGAAGGCGAACTTACGGCCGTTCCTTCCTGCGGCGATGCCGTGCTCTTCACCCTGTCTTCCCTGCCCGACGGCGGACATCTGGCCTTTTTCGGCAACTTCTCGCAGAAAAAGACGCGCCTTTCCCCCTCGCACGAACTGTGGAAACGGGCCTCGTCGCGACTGGATCCCGTTTCCGGAGAATCCGTCGCACCCGACGGACCGGTGCTTCCTCCCTGGGGCTGGAAGGTCGTGCTTCTGCGCTGACTTTCCCGGAGTGCACCGGAATACGCATGAAAAATCCCCCGTTCTGCGGCGCAGGGCTTGCGCCGTCACGGATATTTTGGGATACTCTCCACACTCGCCGGTTCTGCCGGAAAACTTTTCACGCCCCCCGCCGGGAGCCTGCCATGGACGAAAAGACAGAACGTATGGAACAGGACAAGGAAAACATCTCCACGGAAAACAGTGCCGCCCCCGAAGCGAAGGAACAGACTTCCTCGCCGGAGGATGAAGCCGGGACCCCGACCGTTTCCGAGGCTCCGCAGAAAACAGAAACGACGGAAGACCGGAACCCGGACGAAACGTCCGCTCCCGCCTCCGGGACCTCGGACGAGCCGGAACAGAAAACTCCGGAAGACGGCGCCGGCAAAGACACGCCTCTTGTCCTCGACGCTCCCGTGAAGGAAAAGGCTCCGAAAAAGAAGAAGGAAGCCGTATCCATGCCGAAGGCTTCCGCAGCCACGCCGCCGCCCTCGGGCGTGGCGGCAAAGGTATTCGACGCGATTTCCTTCGGCGGACTTCCCGTCCTGCTCGTTCTTGCCGCGGCCATGACCTTCCTGGAAGTCTGGCAGGTGCGCGATCTCTGGTTCTCCGACGAAGTGCGTCTGGCCGACGCCTTCATGAATCTCGGCAGCGGCGACTGGCTCATGCTCACCATGAACGGCCTGCCCTATCCCGACAAGCCGCCGCTCTATTTCTGGTTCATGGACGCCCTCACCATGATTCCCGGCGTCACCATGCCCATGGTGATGTTCCTCGCGGTCGCCGTTTCCCACCTGCTCTTCATCGGCTCCATCTGGCTGCTGGCCCGGGGCACCGGTCATGACCGCCGTGAAGCCTTTGCCGCCGGTCTGGTGGCGCTCAGCTGCGTGTACATCAGCGGTGCGGCCTGCTATCCCCGCATGGACCTGCTTTTCGCCGCCGTGGTCACGCTGGGCATGACCTGCCTGTACCGCGGCTGGATCAAGTCCTTTGCCCCGTTCTGGCTCGCCGCGGGCTTTCTGCTCATGGGCGTCGCCACGCTCATCAAAAGCCCCCTCGGCATCGCCTTCGCCGTGGTCACCAGCATTCTCTTCCTGTTCTGGCGCGGAACGCCCGGCCGCCTGAACGGTCGTGACGGTCTGCCCGGATTCGCCCTCATGCTCGTCATGATCCTGGTCTGGGCGGCAGCCCTCTATCTCGGCGGCCATCAGGACTACCTGCGCGACATGGTGCTTCAGCAGCTTGCCGGCCGCGTTCTCGAAGGCGGCAATCACGGACAGGTCTGGTGGTATTATCTCGTCGCCCTGCCCCTCGTCTGGCTGCCCTGGATACTGGTCATTCTCTTCGTGAACTGGTTCGCCGCAGCACGCGGCATTCCCGCCGCATGGAAGAGCCGCAAAGAAAACGGCGGTTCAAGCTGGCTGTGGATATGGCTCGTCACCGGCGTGGCCATGCTCTCCGCCGTTCAGGCCAAGATGGCCGTCTACGCCCTGCCGCTGCTGGCGCCTCTTGCCGTGCTCACCGGCCGTTCCGTGCTGCGCCTCACTCCCGGCCGCAGCCGCTGCTTCTTCAGCCTCGTGTCCGCCGTGCTGGCCCTTGCGGGCCTCGCTCTCGTGCTGATCGAAGTCTATCCCGCCGTCCGTCCCTATGTCGGCAGCTACCTGCCCTCCGTTCCGGCCGTGGCCGATCCCTGGCTGAACGCCCTGGAAGGCACCATGTACATGGGCGGCGTGCTCATTCTGCTGGCCGTGGTCCTGCTTCTGTTCACCAGACTCGCCCTGCCCGGCGGCGCGCTCCTCGTCACGACTCTCGGCATGATCATCATGCTCCTGCCCTACGAGGCCTTCGTCGCGCCTTCCCTGGACAAGATCCTGAGTCCGCGTGCACAGGCCGAAGCCATGGCCGCCAAGGTGAAGGAAGGCTACGCTCCGGCCGCCTTCAACGTCTATCCCGGCGCCTATGCCTGGCACCTCAATGAAATCCTGCCCGATCAGGAAAAGCGCCTCGCCGTGACCGACCTCGCCACTCCCGCCGATAGGGACGCCTGGCTCAAGGCGCATCCCATGACCGTCATGGCCATGCCCGCCGCCGACTGGGACGCCTGGACCGACAAGCCCGCAGGTGCGGAAGTGCTCCTCACCGCCTGGATGGTGCACAAGAACTATGTGGTGGTTGCCCTCACGCAGAGCGCCGCTCCGGCCGCCGTCGTGACGGAAGAAGCGCCGGTCGAAGCGGCTCCCGCCGTGCAGGAACCCGCACCCGCCGCGGAAACTCCCGCCGCGGAAGCTCCTGCCGAACAGAAAGCCTCGGAAGAACAGGCTCCTGCCGACAAGACGCCCGACGAAGCTCCCCGACCCGAGGCGGAGACATCTTCCGCTCATTCGTAATGCCTGGCCCGGCACGGCCGTTCCGTGCCGGGCTTTTTCGTCCGTCACGCCAGAACCTCCAACCCGGATACGCGCTCATGACCTATCTCGTCTTCATCCTCTGCATTGCCCTGGCCTTTTTCCTCGGCTCCATTCCCTTCGGACTGGTCATCGCCAAAACCTTCAAGGGCATTGATCCCCGCAAGGCCGGAAGCGGAAACATAGGCTCCACCAACGTGGCCCGACTCTGCGGACTGCCGTGGGGCATCATGACGCTGTTCTGCGACATCATGAAAGGCCTTCTGCCCGTGCTGCTGGCCGTGAATGTGCTGCCGGACGCCTTCATGCAGAGCGTCGTGGCGCTGGCCGCCGTGACCGGACACATCAAGTCCCCGTTCCTCGGCTTCCGGGGCGGCAAGGGCGTGGCCACCACCATCGGCGCGCTCATTCCCCTGGCGTTCTGGCCTCTGCTGTGCGCCGTTCTCTGCTGCGTGGCCGTCATTGCCGTCACCCGCTACGTGTCGCTGGGCTCCATGGTCATGGCCGCCTCACTGGTCGTCTTCTATGCCGTTTTCGGGCGCTTCGATCTCGAGCCTCTGGCCGTCGTGCTTCTGATCATGATAGTCTGGGCTCACCGGGCCAATATAGGACGACTCATGCGCGGCGAGGAAAGCAAGTTTCTTGCGAAAAAAAAGAGCTGAACAGCAACACAAAGTTCTCTCTTTCATAACAAACGGCTACTGGACCTTCATCATATTCTATGCTAGCTTCTTTTTAAGAGCAGAAGACCGTACGGTTCGAGGTCTTTGCGTCCCATGAACGCGGGTTTTTCCCGCTCCCGGCCTGACCGGGGAAGGAATTGCTTATGCAGATCGAAGTCGTTTTCCGCAATCTTACCCCTT
>JAXVQY010000150.1:0-9524 GCA_037303805.1 bacterium
GAGGTGTTCAGTTCGGCTGAACACCTCCGGTAATCGAAGGCTGATGCTGACGTGAATAGGCAGAACCTGGGGACGGCAAAAGGCCTGTTCTGATGTTTTACATTTGTTTTTTCTGATGGATACGTTCCGTTCAGGCAACGGGGAGCGAGGCAGGAGCAGCAGTGCACGGCAAAGTCGTACCTGATGACGTCCAGCGTTTTCGGAGTGTTTCATGAAAGATCTTTTTTTCCGCCAGTGGAGGGTGACGTGAGGAAAAGGCAAGGACGACATGTCGGCGGGGGGCTATGGAATCGAGATCATAAACCTGAAGGTCGGTCATATCTTCCGGCAGTGCGTGTATACATACTATGGCAGCTCCCAGGTCGAGACGTACGGCTTCAAGGGCAAGGATGGGCGTGGCCACGCGCAGATGCACCGGTCCTGTAAGCGGGATACCGGCATAGGCATCGAGTTCCGCAAGACGACTGCTGCCCGCGACGTAGATGACAGGCAGGGAAAAAAGCTGCTCCAGGGAAGGTTCCGGCCCGAGAGGCTGAACGAGAGATTGATGCGCCACCAGCACAAGAGGAGAGTCGAAAAGAGGAATGTCTTCCAGCGTGGGCAGCAGGTGCTCATGAAAAACCAGCGCACAGTCGAGTTCGCCCGAAAGTATGGCATGACAGAGTGAGGAACCTCCGGCAACATGCAGGGAAAAATCCAGTCCGGTCAGACCGGTACCGATTTCCGCAATGCTCTTGAGCGTCATAGACTGAAGCAGGGCAAGTGTTCCCATTCGAAGAATCTGCCGTTCTTCCTGAAAATTCCTGAGTTCACAGCGCAGACTGTAGAGTGTGTTTCCTACGGCGGGAATACGGGAGTAAAGAAACTGTCCGGCCGGCAGCAGACGCAGAGAGTGTCCGGCTTTGCGTTCGAAGAGCGGAATGCCGAGCTCTTCCTCCAGTTTCTGTATCTGCTGACTCACGGCGGAGGGGGTCAGGCAGAGAATGGAGGCAGCCCGGCGTATGCTGCAGGTTTCGGCGACATAGTAAAAGGGGCGCAGGTACTGGATGAGATTCACGTCTATATCGTTCATGGCAATTTCCGTTTCACGCAACAGGCATTATACCGGGATCGACTTTCGGGCAGAAGCAGCATAGTACGGGAATATCTTCAAGCTCTAGAGCATTCCGGCACAACATGCAAACGCTCATTATCATGCGACAGCCTTGCCATGCCGGAAGGAAACGATTAATGTCCTTGCGTCCCGCGATACGCGGGCGAAGGATACTCATGCCGAGACTCGCCGTTTTTCATGCCGACAATCTTGCCGTCCTGCGCGCACTTCCCGATGCCTGCGTCGATCTCATCTATATAGATCCCCCGTTCAACACGGGAAGAGTTCAGCGCCGTACACGTCTTGCCACCGTACGTGACGACAATGGGGATCGTGTGGGCTTCAAAGGGCAGCTCTACAGGACCATACGGGGAGAAACAAGCGGCTACGACGACAGGTTCGATGATTTTCTGGGCTTTCTCCATCCGCGCATGGAGGAAGCGTATCGTATACTCGGTCCCAACGGGTCGTTGTTTTTTCATCTTGATTACCGGGAAATCCATTACTGCAAGGTCATGCTCGACGGTATTTTCGGCAGATCATCCTTCATCAATGAAATCATCTGGGCGTATGATTACGGAGCCCGATCGAAAAAGCGCTGGCCGGCCAAGCACGACAATATTCTCTGGTACGCCAAGAATCCGGAGTCGTTCACCTTCAATTTCGAAGCAATGGATCGTATTCCCTACATGGCTCCGGCACTGGTGGGGCCGCGCAAGGCCGCGCTCGGCAAGACTCCTACCGACGTATGGTGGCATACCATAGTCAGTCCCAACGGACGGGAAAAAACGGGTTATGCCACTCAGAAGCCCCGTGCCATCATCGACCGTATCGTAAAGGTACACTCCCGTCCCGGTGACGTGCTTTGCGATTTTTTTGCCGGGAGCGGAACACTCGGAGAGTCTGCCGCCCAGCTTGGGCGTTATGCATTTTTGGTGGACAGTAATCTGGAAGCCATTCATGTGATGAAGAAGCGCTTTGCCGGGCTGGACGTGGAGTGGCGTCGTGGGGCGGCGCGGGCACGCGCTTCTCTTCTGGCGCTTCGAGAGGAGGCGGAGCATGCCGGTTTGGACGGCGCAGGAGAAGAAGTTCCGCAGAGTATTGCCTCCGGGGAAAAGCCCGTCGGAAACGTCATGTCTTCCCGACGGAGAGTCCGCATTTCCGGTTCCTGAGTCGGGCATGGCTTCCCTGGTCATGCGGGTCTGTTGAGGTACGATGGAAAAACGTCGGTACTTCGACAGGGGAGCTGTGTTTGCAGACAGCAAGTAAAGGGCCCGGAGCACGGCGGTTCTTTTTTTTCATGCTCCGGGCCCTTCATGGGAGGAAACATCTTTTCGAAGGAAAGTTGTTCCTCTCATCGCCCCGAAGGGCGAAAAGGCTGTGATCTGTTCGATTCACTATTTGACGAATACGGCAAGAATCGGAATGAGCAGCAGCGAAAGCAAGGTGCTCATGATGACGGCCGCTGAGGCGTCGTTTTCGGCTACCTTGTAGGAATCGCTCATGGCATAAGCCAGGGTGCCTACAGGCATGGCCGCAAGCAGAACGCCCATGGAACGCCACATGGGTTCCGTATTGAAGGCCGTGAGAGCAATAAGAGCGATGATCGGCTGCAGAATCTGTTTGCCGATGAGAATGACGACTTGTCTGCCGGGATGAAACACACTGTTGTCGCCGTGGTTGCGGAGTCTTGCACTGATGACGATGCCGAGAGAAACCAGAGCACAGGGCATGACCGAGTTGCCCAGAGCCCGGCAGGGAGATTCGATGACGGAGGGAACGGCTGTACCCGTGGCATAGAATACGGAGCCGGCGAGAGTGGCCAGCACCACGGGATTGGTGACGAGGGCAAGAGCAATGGTACGTATGGGGTGCCGTCCCTTTGCGCCGGTATTGACCAGAATGAACAGGGTGATCAGCACCATGGGAATTTCGAGAATGTTGGTCAGCGTGCTGGCCAGGACCACTACCGGACTTCCGGGATACAGCGCCATGAGCACAGGCAGGCCGACGAGCACGACGTTGGGAAAGCTCGCCAGCATTGACAGCATGACTTCCTCTCTATAGCCTGTTTCCATGCGGAGGTGATGGAAAACCGGAATGAGCAGCCCGAAGGTGAGAAAAAGGCTGATGGCGAATCCGGCAAGAAACGCCTCATGATCAAGATCTTCCGGTCTGCATTCCGCAATGGAGAGAAAGATCAGGGAAGGCAGACCCAGGTTGACAAGAAACTGGTTGAGTGTGGTTGAGCCGAAGGGGGGGACAAGCTGGAAGCGTTCCGCCAGCATCCCCAGAAAGATCAGCACAAACACAGGCAACAGCAATACAAACACATCCCACATGATATCTCCTGGCGTCGCGCCGCATACGGACGCCTTATTTTCCTATATTTTTGCACCGTCCTTCCGTCGGAAAGGTGCGGAAAAGGAAGATGCAGCAAACAACGCCCCGCGGCAAACGAGATTTTTTGTGGGTCAGGATAAGTTTTTCTTATGATAGAAAATCCTCCGTTGAATGCACTCGCCGCCTTTGAGGCTGCGGCAAGACTGGGCAGTTTTACCCGTGCAGGAGAGGAGCTCTGTGTGACCCAGGCGGCTGTCAGTCAGCATATCCGGCACCTTGAGGATTATCTCGGGGTTCCGCTGTTCATACGACGCACGCCCGGTATTCGGCTGACGCCGGACGGAGAGCGGTACTTCCTTGCCGTGTCTGGAGCCCTGGAGACTCTGCGTCGGGAAAGTGCCAGCCTGCGTCGCGGTTCCGGTCAGCTTGCCGTGGTGGCGGAAGCAAGTTTTGCCAACCGCTGGCTTGCGCCGCGACTCAGTCGCTTCTGTGAGCGTTTTCCCGATATCGATCTTCGTCTCGGTCCTCATCCGGGGCGGCCGCGTCTCGGTCCCGATGTGGATATCGTCATCCGCCGGGACATGACATCGTCTCCAGGACTGTTTTTACTGCCGCTTCCGGAGGAACGACTGTTCCCCGTATTCAGTCCAGCCTATCTCAGCCGGATGGGGGAAGACTGGAAATCGGACCGTCTTCTCCGTTCTCCTCAGGGGGGAGAGCAGGCATGGAAGGACTGGTTTGCAGCCGAGGGGGAGAGTCCGACATTGCGATTCGGTCCGATGTTTCAGTTCACATACATGGCTCTGGCCGAAGC
Source organism: bacterium (assembly GCA_037303805.1). Taxonomy (GTDB): domain Bacteria; phylum Desulfobacterota; class Desulfovibrionia; order Desulfovibrionales; family Desulfovibrionaceae; genus Mailhella. Next base: position 4,251 of record JAXVQY010000150.1, read on the forward strand.
CGTGGAAGGACGGGGTGCCGCTCTCGGCAGTTCGCTTCTGGTTGCTGAAGATCTTCGGGTCGGGCGACTTGTGGCTATGCGCACTCCCTCCATCGGCGTGCCGCGACGCTATGCCGCCGCATGTCCGGCAGGTGCCGTGAACAGTGCGCGCGTGGGGGCTTTTTTCGACTGGATGAAGGATGAGCTTGCACGCGATATGAAAGAACTTCCGGAATGCTTCGTGTCGGAATCGAGGGAGAGCGGGTAACGGTGCGTCTTTTTCATCGGCGGCTGCGGTCGGGAGGGAACCATTATTTGTTGACGAGGCAGACAAAGGGCTCTATAAAAATGGCTTTGGCGCGTTTTCAGAAGGACTGAAAAGGCCTTCCTTTTATTTTCCAAGGTGCGTCCTAAGGAGAAATATATGTCGAACATGACAATCGTTGGTGCGCAGTGGGGCGACGAGGGCAAGGGCAAGATCGTCGATCTGCTCACTTCCGAAGTGGATATGGTGGTCCGTTTCCAGGGCGGCAACAACGCCGGACATACGGTCATTGTGGATGGCCAGAAGTACGTCCTGCATGTCGTGCCTTCGGGCATCCTTCACCCCGGGAAGATGTGCATCATCGGCAACGGCGTCGTGCTCGATCCGGAGAGCTTTCTTGAGGAAATCGACGCTCTCCAGAGCCTCGGACTCGATGTCAGTCCCGAACGTCTGAAGATCAGTTACAAGACGCATCTCATCATGCCCTATCACCGTGCCATTGACGGGGCACGTGAAGGCAAGGCCAAAAACAAGATCGGTACTACCGGACGCGGTATCGGCCCCTGCTATGAGGATAAGAAGGCCCGCGTGGGCGTGCGTGCCGGAGACCTGACCGATCCCGAAGTGCTTCATGCCAAGATAGAGCACGCACTTCAGGAAAAGAACGTTCTTTTCACCCAGCTCTACGGCGTGCCCGCTCTGGACCCGGAAACCGTATTCCATGATCTCATGGCCATAGCTCCTCGTCTGATTCCCTATCTGGCCGATGTGTCCACGCTGATCATGGAGGCCGACGCTGCGGGCAAGAGCATCATGTTCGAAGGTGCGCAGGGCGTCATGCTCGACATAGACCACGGCACGTATCCCTTCGTGACCTCTTCCAATGTGGTGTGCGACAATGCGTCCATCGGTTCCGGAGTGCATGCCGGCATGATCGACCAGCGCATAGCCATCGTGAAGGCCTACACCACGCGTGTAGGGTCCGGCCCCTTCCCCACGGAACTTTTTGATGATCTTGGAGAATTCCTGCGTCGTCAGGGCGGAGAATACGGCGCCACTACCGGCAGACCCCGCCGTTGCGGCTGGCTTGATCTTGTGGTTCTGCGAGAGATGACTCGTCTGTGCGATCCCACTGCCATTGCACTGACAAAGGTCGATGTGCTTTCCGGGCTCAAGGAAATCAAGTTTTGTGTGGGCTATGAATATGAAGGCAAGGTGGTGAAGTATCCTCCTCAGACGCCGCGCGGCCTTGACAACTCCAAGCCCGTATTTGAGGTGATTCCCGGTTGGGAAGAAGACCTTTCCGACTGTACGGACTGGGATTCTCTGCCCCGCAACTGCCGTCGTTACATCGAACGCATCGAGGAACTGCTGGGCGTGAAGGTGGGGTATATTTCCGTCGGTCCTGACAGAAATCAGACCTTCCGACACTGATATGGCAGCAGGGAAGAAGGAAGGCGGGAAGACCTCTGGGCGCAAAGCGGTTCCGGAGGATCGGCTTCCCGGCGTGGATGAGGCCAGAGCTGCCTTTGAAGACGCGCTCGGAGAGACTCTCGAACGTCCGCGTGCGCTGCTTCATGCCATGCGTCATCAGCCTCCTCAGCTTCTTCACCTCGAAGGCGGAGAAGCCGGGGCACGGGTATCACTGGCTCTGTGGTGGGCAGCGCTGCTCAACTGTGATGCAGAGGAAGACGCGCCTTGTCTTCGTTGTCCTTCCTGTTTGAGAATCGGGGCTGACATGCACCCGGATCTCTTCCTGCTCGACGGTCGTGCAGGATCCATAAAAATAGATGATGTTCGCGGCCTGCGGCCCGTGCTGGGAGAAAAACCCCACTTCGGCCGCAGGCGCGTCATTGTGCTTGCCGAGGCACAGTCTCTCGGCATAGAGGCGGCGAACTCTCTGCTGAAGGTGCTGGAAGATCCTTTTCCCGATACCTGCTTTGTTTTTACGGCTCCGCAGAGGGAACGCCTGCTGCCCACACTCGTTTCACGCGGTTGGGTCGTGACGTTGCCGTGGCCTGAAACCGGTCGGGCCCTTTCCGAAGAATTGAGTCTGTGGGACAAGGCCCTTTGCCGCTTTGCGTCGGAAGGTCGCGGCTGGTTCGATCTTGCGCAGGCCCGCAACGGGCTGGATGCGGCAGGAGCCCAGCAGATCGTGCTGGTGGGGCAGAAGGCTCTGGCCGACCGACTGGCCGGTCGAGATGGCAGTGCTCTGGCGGCGCTGTTTTCCTCTCTGTTCGAAGAACGGCTTCTGGAGCTCGGGGAACTGTTCGTGGAAAGTCAGGATGCCCTTCAGGCGCAGGTCAATCCTTTGCTGGTCGTAGATACCATGGCGACCGGCATGTATCGTATTGTCCGTTCAGCTCGACGTTCTTCCGCCTTCCAACCTTGACAGAGCAGCACTTCGTTCCTACTTTTCGCTTACCACTATGGAGGTCTTTCATGAGTCAGGAATTTGAACATAAAGAAGCCGTGAACGAAGAGGCGGAACTCGAAGCCGGGGAAGAAGTCCGTCAGGAAGAGGCGCCTTCCGCCAGTGAAAAGACGGAAGAAGAGCAGCTCGAAGAGTGCCGCGCCAAACTCTGTGCGGCCTGTAACGTGGCAGCCGAGGCCAATGCCGTCAAGCTCCGTGCTCTGGCTGAAATGGACAACTTCAAGAAGCGCGTTCAGCGTGAAAAGGAAGAGCAGGCCCGCTATGCCGCAGAAAAGGTGCTGGCCGATCTGCTGCCTACGCTGGACAACCTTGATCTCGCCCTCCAGTACGGCAGCCAGTCGGAAGAAAGCCGCAATATGATGGTAGGTGTGGAAATGACCCGGACCATGTTGCTTGACGCGCTCAAAAAGCACGGTCTTGTTCCCGTGGGAGAGGTCGGTCAGCCTTTTGATCCCAATGATCATGAGGCCGTGGGTCAGGAAGAGGCCGAAGGCGTGGAAAGCGGCTGTATTGTCCGCATCATGCAGAAAGGCTACAGACTCAACGAACACTTGTTGCGTCCTGCCCGCGTCATTGTTGCCCGATAGGCTTTTTTCCTTTTTATCGTGTATTGGAAACGGAGCATGCCCCTCGGGCGGCTCCGTTTTTGCGTTTTGGGCCGGATGGACTACGCAGTAAGAAGGATGACGAAGACAATGGGGCTGGAACGTCTCTTTCGCCTTCCATGGGTATTATTATGCGTTAGACGACTGTTGCCTTTTATATGGTGAAAAGCTGACCTTGGGGAGTCTCTGCCGATTTGCAGCAGAGGTCCCGGCAGGTGCGGAAAGCAGACGGTCCGTATGGTCTGTTCAGGGTAATATTTAAAGTTATTCATCTTAATTGACAGGAGTATGCTATGCAGGTTCTTCTTGTGAACGGCAGTCCTCATGCCAAGGGCTGCACGTGGACGGCTCTTTCCGAAGTGGCCGCCGAACTGGAAAGGCAGGGGATCGGTTCCCATATCTTTCAGCTGGGCACGCAGCCGATTGCGGGTTGCATTGCCTGCGGAGCCTGCCGCAAAACAGGGCGCTGCTTCCGAGACGACAAGGTAAACGAGGCTCTTGAACTCGTTTCGCAGTTTGACGGATTCATTTTCGGATCCCCCGTATATTATTCTTCCGCCTCCGGCCAGCTTGAGAGTTTCCTTGACAGACTTTTCTTCTGCGGTTCGGCGCTTTTTGCCAATAAGCCCGGTGCGGCCGTGGTGAGCTGCCGTCGCGGAGGAGCCTCGGCGGCCTTTGAGCAGATCAACAAATATTTCGGTATGAACAATATGCCTGTTGTTACGTCCATCTATTGGAATCAGGTGCACGGCAACACACCTGATGAAGTACGTCAGGATCTGGAGGGGCTTCAGACCATGAGGCAGCTGGCCAGAAACATGGCCTGGATGCTGCGTTGCTTCGAAGCCGGAAAAGCGGCAGGCGTACCTCTTCCCGGAGTAGAACCCAGCATACGTACCAATTTCATTCGATAGGACGCGTGTTCTTTTCCTTTTTCATACGGCGGTCAAATGCAGACCGTCACCGGGCAGGCGTTCCGCGGTACCTTGCTGTTCCGCGGAACGTCTTTCGGGTTTTCTTTCCACGGGTAATAGCATGCAAGACCGTAGAAGGCTTCCGTCGATATATCGGTTGCAAGGGGAACATTGTGGAAAGGGAAGAGAAAACGGTGTGTGTCGGCAGAGCACACGGTGTGCAGGGCTGTCGTTTTTGCGACACCGCATGCGGTTTTTCACCTGTTTTTTTCATGAAGAGTAGACATGATGCAGCACGGTTCGCGCTGTCTGCTGGATCGGAAACTCGAGTGTGATTTCGGCAAAGGGAGTGTACTTCTGCCGGCTCCCGGTGCGTTTCATGCCTGCGCGGAAAACGTTTTCATGGATTATCTCTTGCTTCCGTCGGAGAGCTCCGGGGTGAGCGGGTGACGATCGTCCGTCCAGACCGGGAGTTTTTACCGCTGCCGGGACACAATATCACAATGACCGGAGTTTGCCTTGTGGCTGCATACCTCCCAGAGAGCCGTTTTCCGCTGACGGACAAACTTTTTGAGCGTGTTGTCTTTGGTGGTGCGGTACGGCATTCGTCCCTGCGCCTCACGCAGAAATGCTGTGACGGCATGAGCGTCCGGACGATCTGTGTCAATTTCTGGGCTGAGTCGATCTTCATGGCAGAGAGCCTTTCGGCAGGAATATAGCACCGTACCGCTGTCCGGAAGTCCTGTGCACGGAGCGGGCAACACATCTTTGGAACAGAGGATAATGCCCAGTCAGTCCGCGTTGTTGACGGGCTTTTCCGATCAGAACCGCAGTATGAACTTTTTACCCTGTTCACGGGCGCCACTCCCGGCCGCTGCCGGGACTTGTTTTCCGTCAGCGGGCCTTTCCGAGAGCCGGTTCATGAATATGTCCCGTACCGCCTTTGGCCATGCCGTGGCTTTTTTCACCGTCTTCGTCTGGGGCATCACGTTTGTGTGCACCAAGGTACTGCTGAAAGACTTTCAGCCGGTGGAGATTTTGTTTCTTCGTTTTGTTATGGCATTTTTTGCCCTGTAT
>JAXVQY010000151.1:0-17393 GCA_037303805.1 bacterium
CGCATCTGGCAGTCCCGGACCGTTATACTTCCCCAAAACATCCCCGTTCCGCAAAAACAGTCCTTGCAAACGAGGTGCATATAATCCAAGCCCTTCCGAGTGCTTTACCCATTTACCAACCCAGGCAGCTTTATCCTCTGCCGAAGCGTTCGCTTCCAGCATCATTCCCTCGAACGCTCCGTCTTCATAAGCTTCCGCGAATTCCGGGTGGTCCTCGAAGAGAATCAGACTACCGTCGGGCTTGGCGTAGTAGCCCGGCAGAGTCGCACGCGCAAAGGGAAAGAGTGAGCCGATCATAGATTTGCGCCAAACTTCAGCCTCAGAGCTCGAAAGCAACTTCTTTATTGCCTGGTATAACTGGGAGAGGTCACTATCACTAGGAGATAGACCGGCCTTGGTAATAACATTAACCAGTTCACGCTGAACCTGATTGAACGGGGCTGCCGGAACAACGCTACCGCGTATGCCTGCTGAGGGATTACCGTCAACATAGGGCGCATCATCTTCAAGACTACCGAGAGGAGGGGTATATTTCATGATATTTCTCCTTGTGAGGAACGTAAATTAAAAAAGCAAAGTCTCTGCATCGTATCCGATGACGAGTTCCGTATGCCCCGGAGACGATTGCCGAAAAAGACATTCTATATCTTCAGCGGAATCAAAGTTGCACAGGTGCTCTCCGCATTCAGACTCACCACAGCGGAACCATGTGATGCGTTGTCCTTTTAGAACAACTTGCCAAGTAAAGCGGACCTCTTCCGGTCCATTGAGCGTATCCCCGCAGCGGTTTAGCCCACAAAGAAATGGCTTATATTCGATAATTTCAACGTCCATGCCAGCTATTTCCGCAAGTCTGCGAAAATAGGCCGGAGTCTGCCCACCAAGCCGATTGAGCACGTTTACCACGGCGGCACGGCGCACCTGCAAAGTATTTACGGAGTCTTCCGGCATACATTCGGAGGGTAAACCGCATACACGCTCCCAGTCGGCAAGCATGTCGTTACTTGTACGGGGGTCGGATTCGAGCACGAGATCACTGGAACGGTTTTCCACACGTTCAAGGCTCTCCGAAAGAGCTTCCAGAAGACGAACCCACACGCTTTCTGGGTCGTAGGGAAGTGCCGGTCCGGGCGGCTGCAACGCGATAAGCTGAGAAAGGTAATCCGTACTCATTCCGATACCCACTCTATATTGCCGGGTACGACGATATGTCCGGTTTCAGGAGTGACGTTAGCCGTTGGGGAGTGAATGACGTGATCTTCCTCGCCTTCGGCTATACTGATTGCCTCATGAAGGCGGGAAAGCAGAATGACTCCGCCGGGCACGGCATCGCGTCTGATAGCGGCCGAAACTTGCGCCGTGACGGCATTACGGACGCTGGCAGTGTCGGGAGTGACGGAAAGCTTCAGGTTTAATGGATCGGCTATGGGCAGCACGACATACACATCGGCGGTGACGGGGCGCTTCGTCTCTATGTATTCTTCCACGGCCTGTCGGTCGCCCTCTTGGGGTATGCCGTTGTCATAGGTGTCGTCCATCATGAAGCGCACGGTTACTGTTCCTTTTCCCATTTCCCCGGCGGTAACGAAGGCGCGGGTAACGCCGGGCACCTCCAGCGCCCATGTTTCGTAGTCTTTCAGAGTACCACCCATAGGCGTGCGCTGAATGAACAAAAGAAGGCGCTGCCGCAATGCCGCGTCCGTCTCTTCAGATGTTCCTCCGGCAAGCCCCTGTTTAGCGGTGGCGTCGGCATTGATTCCGGTCATGGGCGACATAAGGGACAACACCGTTCCCGTCGGAGCATTGCCGCTGGTTCCAGAGTCGACGGCCCGCACAGGTACGGAGGCAATGCCTTCACCGTCAATAAGAGCTTCCCCGGTGGTTATATATTGTGTTCCGTCCGCCCGCTGGAAAAACGTCCCTTCGGGAATTGCCGTGCCCGTCGTTCCGGAGACGGTAAGAGTACCTTCAGCATATCCCGCCGCCTTGCGATATTGCCCCCAGATACTCGCCCAGCGGTCAAGGTGTTCCGCGTCGGCGGTATCGGGCATAAGTTGCAGAGCAAGCCAGTCGAGATAACCGTACAGGCCGTGCGCCGCGCCTGCTTCCATGCGGGCGAGGATTCCGGTGAGACTACGGCGCAGGACAGGTTGAGTACCGGACAGACGACTTTGGATGTCCGCCTGTGCGCGGGTTATCAATGTTTGCAGATCCGGTCTGGTAAAAGGCATCATACACTCCTGTTTACAGATACCGTTTTTACGCTTCCGTCCGGCAGGGTAATGACAGCGGTGAGCGCCAGCAGGCCACGGCGGGGCATTTCCGCCGTTACCGTCACAGAGTCGGCCACATGATCTTCGGTAAGCCATGCAAGTGCCTCTTCCGCGTAATCTTTGGCCCTGCGCAAGGTTTCTGGCAGAGTCTTTTCGCGGGAAAGCAGCCAGAGACGGGAACCGGTTCTGTCACCGTCCACTTCTGGAGCAACACTGTCGGCCCACCAGCCGCGTCTGTCCTTGCCTTCGTTCGGCAACGTGTCGTCGTCACGGGCGCGGGCGTCGCAGAGCAGGCTCAGAATGACGGCTGTTTCCAATTCATTTTCCGGCAGGAGATCTGCGGCGTGCAAGGAACAGTCTGCGCCCCAGCCTGCCCATGAAAGCTTGATATCCATCAGTTAGGGCCTCCGGTTTCGCCGTCCGGGCAGGTGTGCGTGTGAGTATCAAGCACCTTGCCATTACTGGATACGGTGCCGCCTGTGTTCACCATGCCACCCTGCATCTGGGCAGCCCCCTTGAGGCCATTTGCAGCTCCGCCCCATGTGATTCCGTTTTGAATGGTCATGTGCCCAGTCACTTCCGTTTCAGGGGCGTTTACCGTGACTTTCTGCCCGGCGTTGATATCTACGGTTTCAGCAACATCCATAATCAGTTTTTGGGTCGTCAGGCGCACGGTTTTTCCCCGTTCAAAGACAAGCTTGTCGCCTTCGTCTGTGTAGAGCGCCACTTCCCCGGATTTCAGCCCTTTTAGGCGGAACTTTCGGTTACCCAGGGAAACGACGACGCAGGAACCGCGCCGGGAGCTCACGTTGAGCACCACGCCTTCAGCTCCTTGCAAGGGAACGGACGTGAAGCCGTAAGGCTCCATGTATTCCACGCCTTTCATTTCTTCATCCGCCATAATGGTGACGGAAGCATTCTGAACGCCGGAAGAGCTGTCCAACGCCGAAAGGATACAGCGACCTATCATAGTGGCCATGCGCCGGTATAGGGGAGAAAGAAGTCTGTGGTAATCCATCACACTTTCCCCGTTTCCGCTCCCGGCCAAACGTCGCTTTTCTTTTTCCGCCTTCCCTTGCGGTGCCTGTGCGGGCGAACCGGGGAAACATCGAAGGCTTCGGCCGGAGAAAGAGTAAGCTCCGCCCGGTAGCCCTGATTATCGAGCGTGAGGTTTACGTCCCCCACAAGCCAGGAATCTTCCAGACCGAGGGCGGCGTCCCGTATGTCCACAAGGATATTGGGGGACCATACCTTTTCTCTGTCCTTCCAGCCGTAAACGGTATAGGTCGCCACGTTGCCCTTGCCGTACCGGGTATTGATTTCCCACTGGGCACGGTTATTCGCCCCCTGCCATTCCTGGTCGGCAATGAGCACCAGAGGGCGATATCGAGGAACACCCGCGTCCTTCACCACCGTTTTCTGCTGACTGGCCTTCGCTCCGTCCCAGGTATCACTTGCGGCCGTCTGCCCCAGGACGGTGATTTCGCTGTACCTGTCGGCCATGCTGAAAGAACCTTTCGATTCCAGCACGTTTTTGCCGAGCTCCAATACGGTTCCGGCTTTTTCCTTGCTTGCCCTGGCAAAGACAAGACGACCTTCCCCGTCCGTGGTCATGAATACCCCCTGTGCGCGGGCAAGCTGGTCCAGAGTCTCAAATATCGTATCGCCAGGGTTGATTTTGAATCCCGGCACATTACTCACGCCCGCGTTATCCACAATCTCAATACCGAAGGGGGAGCACAGATTACGGGCAATGACGGCAAGGTTCGCTCCGGCAAGCTGCATGGACGGCGGGCAACAGTCCACGAGGTCGCCGGTTTTGTCTCTTCCCCGCACGGTGACGGAATGATCCGAAGCCGTGCAGGAAATACGTACGTCGTCCACATAACCGGTGATGACGGGTATGCCGTCCACCAGCACGCGGCACGCGGCTCCGGGTTGTATGGGCCTTGGAACATCCTGCCCCGGCCAACGCTCCGTGACGTTCAGATCAAAAGTGCCAGATATGCGGGAAAGGGAACGGCGGATGGAGATTCGTTTCCAGCCTCCATACTGTTCCGAACCTATTTCAAGGCGCACGTCAGGCGTTGTCATGGCGCACTATCTCCAAAGCAACACCGCCCGGCACGCGGCCGGGGTGGCGTATGTTGTTACGGGATACGATTTCGTCGGCATACTCTGCCGTACCGTAAAGTCGGTAGCTTGCTACAAGGGCGGGCATAGTGGCGGGAAGTCTGGTTGTTCCAAGGCGTGGCAGCTTCGCTCCGCGTTCCATCACATCGTCAGCCAGTGCAGCCCGCAGATCGTCAAGAGCCGCGTACACGGAGTCAGAACAATGAGCGGCCTGCACGATATCCATGGCTTCGGCGACAGTCTGCAAATCCTTTATGGCGTCGTCAGCCGTTGCATACTCGGTATCAGCCACGAGCCTCCCCATTTCCGTCACGGTAACGGCAGCCACATAGTCGATGAGAGGCCCGTAAACACGCGTCTCAATAGTATCGGTCTCGGGGGGCAGGGTGCCCGAACCTGATCCAGACCAACTTGTGTCCGGTGGGTCTTTCCTTGTGGAAATCATGGAGGTGAAAGCTTCCAGATCAAAGCCACCGACGGAGAAGGAAGAATCACTTTCCGGCGCGTTGCCCCCAGAGACCGTCACACTGTTCATCCAGGAAGCGCCCGAACTTCCACCACCCGATGAAGTGGAACTGCCTGAAGAAAAATTCAACAGAGAATCAAATCCCATGACGGAAGAAACAAGGCCGTAAAATGTTCCGGCCAATCTGTCGGGAATGGCAATGACCCGGCGGACGGTCGCCTTTATATCCGATAAAACGCGGCTGCCGGTATTAAGATAGGAAACAACTTTGTCCACCATGCCTTCGGCGTAATCCGCGGCTGCTTCCACGTCTTCTGCAAGCATATTCAAATCGGAAAGAAACGTATCCAGAGCAGATGTTTCCGCACCGTTTACCGCTTCTTCCACCTTTGCAGCGGTGTCTTTTTGAATATCCGGTTCGATGAGGGAACCGCTTTCCACGAAGGTTACGGAAAACTGGCAATAACCTCCTTCCCGTGTACTTTCGCGCACCGTGTAGCCGTCCACACATACCTGCATCTGCCCAAGCCACGGGTGAATCAGTGTACCCGGCCCGGCGGCGTTCAGCGCGTCTCGTAACTTGTCGCGGGCCGCTTCGTAGTCCGCCCAGCGGTTGCGTAATATGAAGGCTTCTACCTGCCACTGTCCCGCCTTGCGGCCGAGGTCCTCAGCATAGGGAGTATCCCGTAAGGGGAATTCATGTCGAACGAGACGGCGACCACCAGATTCGGTATGCTGCTCGAAGGAATCGAAGGAGACGCCGCGAAAGCTGGCCGGGCGCAGGCCGTTCCAGAACCGGCTCATGTCAGTCCATCCATGAAATACCGTTTGCTTCCATACCGGCGCGCAACACGTCAAGATCGCCGTAGTCGGGATTCTTTACGATACGGGTTTCCGCCGGTCCCTTGACCTCAATTTCCACTTTGGAAAAGCTGGCAACGCTTTCCGCAAGACCTGCCGCCTGCTTCCCTACCTCTTCACCGATAGCCACGGCCTGATCTCGGTTATTGAAGGCGCTTGTTATCATACGTCCCAGGCCTTCACCGGCTTCCGAGCCTCCCCAGCTTCCGATGATTGCGCCGAGTGCGCCGCCTATGGCCGTACCGAGTCCGGGCACTATGCTTCCCAACGCAGCCCCGGCGGAAGCTCCGGCCCATGCACCGGCAGCTCCGCCAGCCATGGAACCGGCAGCACCGCCGATATCTTCAGGGGGCGCGCCGGAAATAACGGCGTCTCCCAGTTGCACCGCACCATCCACCATGGCAAGGGCGGTGCCAGCACGGCCCGCCATGCCGAGAAATCGACCAGCTTTTCCCGGTCGGGACGTTCTAGTCGGAGCATTTCCTTTCGGGTTTGCCGTGGCGGGAGTTTCTATGGGGGCCTTGCCCCCCGTGAGTCTTGAAAGTTCCTGACCGGTAAGACTCATGTGGCTGTTGACCACATAGACAGGCAGAGGGAGCGGGAGTTTACCGAAGCCGCCCATATTCTGAAGGACTTTGCCCACCGTTCCCCCGCCCACACGGGAAAGAGCCCGGCCGCCGAGCTTCATGGCTCCATAGCCGAGTCCGGCGGCAACGGCTCCGCCCGCCAGAAGTTCCTTGCCGTCCAGCCTTTCGTCATCGAGCAACCACTGTATCCCGCCTGATATGGCGTCGTTGATGGGGCGCGCGAAAGAGTCCGCCGCGTCGGTAAGTGCCGCCTTCAGGCGGGAAGTCTGATCGACGGCGTTGCTCACGGCTTCAGGTAGTTCCTTTGCGATAAGCCCCCCGGCATTGCCTATTTCTCCACTGAACCGGCGGGCGTCTTCAATGGATTCCGCGTCAAAGAAAATCCGCAGACCACGCTGGGTATCAAGGTCGGTTTTACCGAACGCCTGAGAGAACGCTTTGTCCCTTTCCGCGTCGGTCTTGAAATTTGCCCTGTAGCGCTCGCGAATGTCGGCCAAAACGTCAAACATTTCCCGGCGCGAGCCGTCCTTATTGTAAAAACTTACTCCTGTTACCCTTGCGGCTTCGTTTTGATAGTTCTGGTTCGTAAACAGGCGCAGGGTGGAATCCACCAAAGTAGCAAGTCTTTCCGGTTGGCGTTCCACCAAGGACATACGTTCAATAAAGGCAAGAGAGCCTTCAAAACTTAAGCCTGCCGTTTTGGCATTGTTGCCCACACGGGCGAAAATATCCGCGAGATTTTCCAGTTCAGCATTACCAAGTTTTCCGGCGGCATACATCTGATCCAGCATCAGCTTGCCGGTTTTCAGATTGGACAGGTCGAAATTGAACGCCTGAGCGGCTACCCCCATGGCTCCGGCCAGTGTTTCCGCTGAAGCACCGGTCACCGCCATGGCGGGATTTATGGCTTGTATGGTGGCAAGCGCCTCGTCCCAGCCTTGTCCCGACTGAACCAGAGCGTAAAACCCCATGAGCAGATCATTAGACGACTGCCCAGTGGAACGAGCCATGGTAAAAAGTTCCCTGCGCAGCTCTTCCACTTGATCCTTGGATGCGTCGGCAGTATTCCCCACGCGGATAAGCATTTTATCCAGTGCGGCCGAGTCCATGACGGCGCGTACAGCCTTGTAGCTTACGCCCATTCCAGCGATAGCCGAAGCGTAACGGCCAGTCATAGCGTTCATGGCACCGCCGAGACGGGCGGCGCTCGATTGCAGCATGGACATAGCTTGCCGTCCCTGATTACCGAGCCCGGTAAGAGCCTGCCCCATACGACGGGAGCGGGCTTCCAAGTTGCCCGCAAGGTCTATGACCATGCTGAGTTTCATGACGCTTTCCTCATGGATTGAACAGTTTTAAGCAGGGAGACAAGGCGGGACAGAGGCAGGGAAAGTACATCCTGCCAGCCCATGCCCGAAAGCCGGACAAGGGCCAGCAGGCAGGCGTCAAGCTGTTTCAGCCCCGCCAGAGTTTCGCCCCCGCCTGTCCAGTGCTTCCCCGGCGCGCAGGGCGTCGGCGGCGTCCATGTTTTCCGTCGTGGCCTGTACTGCTGCCATGTCGCGCAGGGACAGGCGGCCGAGTTCTTCCAGGCTGAGCGGACCGTTATGTGTCTGTCCGTCTTCCGTGAGACACTTCACCTGACGGCGAAGAAGCTCTGTGGAAAGACGAGAAGGTGAAGCTATCAGAGCAAGGCCATCCTTGGTTGTAACCACCTTTTCCGCCGCGTCCTGCGCGGCCATGAGATCGCGGGCGGAAAGTGTGCGAAGATGCAGGGTGTGATACGTCACAGAGCCGACGGTAAGGCCGTCTTTCAGTTCAACCGTATCAAGAGAAACGGTGTTTACGGCGGCGTCCACAGGTTCGGAAACAGTTGCTTCGGTGAGAATTTCCATGCCTCCCCCTACATAGTTTCACACCGGCAGGCGGAAAACTTCAGGGACGCCGTGCCGTCAGTGACGTTCAGACTGGCCGGTTCGGTGACGAAGGCCTCCTGAAGAACAAACTTCGCTCCGGAGTCGGTCTCGAAAATAATGGTCGCGTCCACAATGGCAGAAAGGGAAACAAGGTCGGTGTCACTGCAATGTGCCACGTTGCATTCCAACGTGGGCTCCTGTGTCTCCTCGTTGTACCCGTAAACACGACCGCCGCCCTTGATGGCCGTGCGGTTTTCGCCGCCTACGGAAAGGGTCGCATCGTCCGTGCTGCGGATTTCGCTGCCGTTGATTCTGATAATGGCTTTTCCGGTGAATTTCATACGCTGCTCCTACAGCACGAACATGTTCTGCATGGCGAATATGCGGAACTGGTTGACGATATCCGGCGGGGCAAGCACGTCCACGCGGTTGCGGTCGTTCTTATTGCGCTCGACGATGAGATCAGCCTTATAGGCATCGAAACTTTCCACTATGCCCGCGTATTCAAGCTCCCGGTACAGGGCGAGCAGTTCCCCGCGGATGACCGACGGCGTGACGATGGCCTGCCCAGGCGAATAGCGCGTGCCGTCGTTCGCCAGCTTGTGCCGGGGGTACTTCTGGGTAATGCGGGACTTGGTAGCGTAGCGGATATATCCAAGCGTCGCCGGGGTGGTGATATCAAGATACGAAGGGTCGGCCTCGCCCCACTTGTTGGTCTGGTACATGGTGACTTCGCGCTCGATCGCCACAATGTCGCCGGACTGCACCATGTACGTAGCTATGCCGTCATGGAGAAGAAGGTTTCTCTCTTCCATGGTCCAGCGGTTCTTCAGGGGCGGCGGAATAATGCCGGTGAGCTCAAGTGTCTGAAGCGGTCTTGCCGGGTCGGTCTCAAGGCTTGCCAGAGCGACCGTGCCGTAAACGGCCGCCCACAGATACGGGGTCTGCGGCGCAGCGTCTCCCGTCCCCATGCAGGTGATAAGGTGGCTGTTGCTGTTTGCGCCGAATTCGGCTGTTTCCCCGTGTGTTCCCCGGAAGGCGGTGAACGCGAGGCTTTCTTTCTGAACCATAGGACCCCAGCGGCGGTCGAGTTCCGTAGCAAGGGACGTAAGGCTCGCCTTACTTGCCCATGGAACAACAATACCGTGCCACTGTTCATCCCCGAAGGCCGCGATAACGTCGTCGATATCCGGGTCGCCGCTTCCGCCGGTGAATGCCGCGCAGGTCACGGTAAGTCCTGCGGGAACGTCTTCTCCGTACAGACTTACCACGGCGGAAAGATCGTTACCGGTCTCGCCCGCCCAGCGACAGGTAAGTGTGACGACGCCTTCGGCGGCTTCCGCCGTCACAGGCAGGGACGTTTCTTCGTTTACGGCTGAGGCCAGGCGGGTTGCCGTCGCGGAAAGCTCTTCATCCGCCGTCACGGCGCAGGACACCGCCTGCCCGTCGATATACAGGTACAGCGTGCCGGAAGCCGTGGCTTTGCCGGTAAGCGTGACCGCGCCTGCGGCCTTCTGTCCGGCTTCGTTGTCGGCTACGGGGAGCGCCCAGGTCTCAAGGTAGCTGTTCGCGCCCTTGATGAGCCGGAACATGTTGTGCAGCATGGAGCCGTTGCCGAAAAGATTCCCCGCCTGATCGGCGCTTGTGATTCTCACGGGAGTGAGCGCCGGAGCGGCGGCGTCTTCCGATATCTGGCCCAAAACCAGCAGCTTGTATGGAACGGCGGCCGTACCGCTGAGCGCGCCCGAGTTGTCAAACTCGATATAGGCGAGCGGCACTCGTATGGTATCCGGGATGTCGTTGAAACTGATAGCCATTACGCCTTCTCCTTCGCCTTCTTTTCGGCGGACTGTTCAGGAGTCGTCGTCACGTCGCCACAGGCCAGGCGGCGCAGCCAGTACGGGGAACGGGGCACAATAAGTCCGGCAGCAGGGACGGTTTCACCCGTCCTGGGGTGGCGGACAAGACGGCCCGCCACGGGGTAAACTTTCATGGTGTTCATGCTTCTTCCTTATCGGGCGGCACGGGCTCGCCCGTGCGCACGTTGAAAATGTCGTCTGTTCTGAGTCCGCTGTCAGCTTCCGTCATATCGAGCTCACAGCGTAGAAATTCCGCAAGATCTTCCGACTCCTTTTCCTCGGGAAGCAGGACGTACTGTTCCCAGCTTATACCCCACAGAGCTAGAAGGCCGATATTGCCGAGCTTGCCGCTGTACAGGTTTTCGGCTTTGAGTTTGTCCGGCCTTGTCAGAACTTCGGGCAGATCCCAGTTTTCGCCGTCCACGGCGTAGAGAACACGAGGAAGAACGGCCAATGCCACATTGTCCGGGCGGTGGCCGGTTCTTCCCGGAGCTGTGACGAGGTACACGCCGAAACGAAGGTTCGCGCCGCTTCTTCCGCGTTCCCTGTCCACCGAAAGCACATTGAGCACGGTGACAAGAAGCGCCGGACTTTTCACGCACACACGGGCTATTTCCGTTTCGTCCACGTCGCCCGGCGCGACGGCGACATACACTTCCTTCGGCATGGCCTCTTTGAGGCGTGCGGCCACGGCTTCCCGAACCTTGTCGAAACCTGTTTCGTTCATCGGGTTCCCCTTGCGAAGTCTTTGAGCGCCAGCTTCAGCCAGTCTTCCGCCGTCTCGACAAGGTATCTTTCATCCTCATCATTTACGCCCAGGGCCGGACGCGCCGGTATGGTGACGGCTTTTTTCATGACAAAGGTATCGCCGATACGGAAACGCAGCGCCTTCGCCCGTTTCGCGCGGATAGTTCCGCCGAAATGATGAATCGCGGCATATTTCAGGTTGCTTCCTATTTCTACGGAATCGGAGTCCGTCCGGTAGGTGTAACTCTGGGCAAGCTTGCTTCCCTGCCCCAGCAGTGCGCCTCGGGAATCTCCCATTTTCTGACGAATCGTTACCGGCCACCTGCTTCCGTCCGGGCTTTCGGCATGGTTGAAGCGCTCCATGGTGCGGGCAAGGATCTGTCCGCCCAGGGCTTCCATAAGCTCATGCTTGTCCAGGCTTGCCAGACGGCGGCGAAGCTCGCGGGTTTTGCCCTGAAACTCTTTGTCGTCGATACTGAAGGTGAGCGTCGTTCCGGCCATGGTTACATTCTATCGAGTACCCTGCGGAAATGGCTGTGCGGGGAAGAGAAGCGTATGCCGCCGGAAGAGCCGTTTTCCCTGCTGTCTGCCTGGGGAAGATCCAGTTGCGTTTTACCGGCGGCAATGTCTGCCAGAAGCTGCCTGGCAATCTTCGCTCTTCGCTCGAAAAGATCCGCGTATTCTCCGCCGTCGCGCGGGATTGCGTCCACGGCGATATCTACGGCTATGCGCCTGAGAACGGGCGGCACATTCTCTTCCGGTACAGGAAGCGCGTAGCGGCCGCGAAGGGCCGCGTCTATTTCGCTTCCCGCCTCAATGAGCGCTTTTTCCAGCGGGGCCGTGTCCGGCTCTCCCTCTTCGGTAAGGCCAGACAACAGGAGCCCCACATGCGCGTAGCGGTCAAGGATGTCCTGAGCTTTCGCGTACGCGGCCATGACTACGCCACGCAGTCTTTGAAGAGATACCCGGCATCCTTGGCGGTCACGAGCTCTTTCAGACTTTCACCGGCGCGGACCACCTGCCCGCCGTACAGACCGATGTCGGGATCGGGACGGCTTCCGGCGATGGCAGTACCGTAAGGCACCGTCATACCCCAGGTGACGCCGCGCGACGTGGTGGCCGTGCGGTCGAGATACAGAAGCGCGCAATGCTTGCCCCATGTCTGAACAAGGGAAGGCTTCTGCCCCTTGCGGGTATTGTCGATACGGGAGGAACCGATGAAGATGTTCTGAATTTCCAGAAGATCGGCAAGCTGCTGACGGGTGACGACGCCTTCTCCGGAGAGAGGATAGACCGACTTCACGATCTGCGGGTGTACGCGCAGCTTCGCCCATACCGCCTGACTGATGACCATGGTGTTCGGTCTCATGAACGGAACTTCCATGGCTTCCAGAAGCGCGGTGAGCGGCGTGCTGGTGGTGTCGCTCCACTGATTTTTCCCAGAAAGGGTAGTGGAACAGCCCGTGCCGTAGTTGGCGGTATTCTGCACCATGTCGGCCACTCGGGCCTCACGATCCAGCTTCACCAGGTTCATGATATACTCCGTGGACTCGCCGAGAAGATCGCGGCCCATGCGGGAAGCCTGATCAAGGTCGGTCTGCGGAATGGGATCATCAAGGCCAAAGTCCAGCACGGCGGCGGTTTCTTCCGTCGCGCCGAAACTTACCTGATTAGGCTGGCCGCGACGGCCCACGCGGGTGTCGGGGCGCTTGAAATTGGAAAGATCGTAAACGGTATAGCGGAATTCCCTCGTACCCACGGGGCGAGTACGCGGCATGACATCATCCGCAATAAGGGCAAGGTCGGGGTTGCGGTAGGCTATGGCTATCGCAGTAAGTTCCGGCGTTACCGGAAAGGGAGCGGTTTTTCCAGACATTGTAAACTCCTTTAGCCTGCGGCAACGCCGAGAGTGCCGGGCGCGAACTGATAGGGGATAATGTCACCGGAGGAAGCAGAGGTCATGGCAAAGCCGATGATGCGGTTTCCTGCGGCCGTAGCCTTTACCGCCTTGCCTTCCGAGTCGGACGTGATGGGATCACCGGCGGCAAGTGTGCCACCTGCTTCCACTTCGGGAAGGCCGCCCATACACACGTCAACGCGACCATTTGACTGTGCGCCGAGGTCATCCGACGTGCCCATAAGAGCGTCGGTAGCGGCTGTCGCCTGCTTTGCAGCATAGTCAGCCGTTCCGTATGCGCAGATACGGTAAGGGGAAATATCTCCTTCCGCGTCCAGAGTTTTATGAAGTCCGGGATTGGCCATGTGTTACTCCTTGTCCTTGCCCGCCTTCACGGCAGCAAGCGCTTCGGTGGTGGTAATAACGATACCGGCGGCGCGTCTGCGTTCCTGGAACGCTACGGCACGGGTCGCCGCTTCCTGCGGATCAAGCTCTTCTTCGCCGCCTGTCGGGGCCGACTGCTCCGAAAAGTCCACCTGTTTCGGCAGGCGGGATATGAAGTCTTTCATGAAGGCCGACGGGGAAGTCTTTTTCCTACCGTCGCCTTCTGCAAATTCCAGCACGTCTTCCGCGGTAAGCTTCGCCATGAAGTCTGCAAGGCCAGCACTCTGCGCCGGGGTAAGGCGGCCTTCCGATACGGCGCTGTTTACGAAGGTCTCCGCTTCCGCAAGGCGCTTGCTTTCAGCGAACTCCGCTTCACGCCGGAGAAGTTCCTGCTCGCGGCGCTCAAGCGCGGCTTCGCGCTCGTTCATCTCATTTTTGTCCATAGGTTCCTCTTCGCTGTAGGAAGTTACGGGTTCTGGTTCGGGAGTGGTCATGGCAACGGCCGCGCCTTCCTGAAGGCTGTCCAGTGTCCAGGCGGGAAGTACAGCTTCAGCCTTCTCCGTGCCGTCTTTTTCCGTGATGTAGTCGCGCACGCCGCGAAGAAGTCCGATAAGCCGGGATATGAAGCCCATACCCTCGGAAAATTCCACCGTCACAAGGCCTTCTTCACCGGCTGCAAAGTTCACCGGGGCAAGGCCCTTGATAGCGGGCGGTTGCGCCCCCAGAAAGCCCACGTGGCGCAGATACCACACGCCTGGTTTCGGGTTGGCAGGACTTGTCGGGCTGTAGAGACTTGCCGAGAGCTTCTTGAATCTTCCGGCGCGCACCATTTCTGCGAAGGCCGGGTCCACTTGGTCGGGTTGAGCCAGAAGTTTTCCGTCTTTCTCCGAAAGGGATTTGATCCACCCGTATGCCGGTGCGTCGGCGGAAGGATGCCCCACAACTATGGGGGCTTCCGATATGGCGGGATCATACGCCTCGGCCATAGCGGCAAGGTCGGCTTCCGAGAAACTTAGCGTTACACCGTGGGAATCGGTATGTGTCCCTACTTTGAATATCTCGATACGGTCCATTCCGTTCTCCTTTTGGACCGTTCTACCGGTGTACCGGAAAAAGTTCTTTTAATGCGCTTTGGGAAATTTAAAAGAATCGGCCCGGTAGTCCTCTGTCTGAGAGGGGTACCGGGCCGATTCGGATATGTGTTTACTTGGTGTTTACCGTCAATTCTCCGGCACGAAACGGGGAAGACTCCTATATTGTCCTATGTTGAGAAAAAAAAGTACCGGAAACTCAAATCCCCATTTCTTGACCTGTTTGTTGTCGCAGGGTATTCTATTTCCAGCGACGGCACAGGTCGGGATATGGCCCCGTCAACCTGTGCCCGGCGACGAAGCCGCCATGTGGCAACGTCTTCATTCTTCTCTCGCCCATATAAGTTTCCCCCTCCTGACATTATTCAGATAGTTCCCTCGTTCTGCGGGAATGAATGTCCAGCCTGCAAACTGGCCTTTTATTACCTGAACGACCATAAGCATCCCCATCTTTTTTTCTCCGGTATCGATTCTTTTCAGGTAGCGTTTTTTCAGCTCTACGCGCCCGGTGACTTCGTGCTCTTCAAAGTCCATCCAGACCTCGTAAGGATGTGCAAGCAATTCCGGGATAAAAGGAACGTAAGGACTTCTGGTTGGCTTAATGTGCATGAGAGAGTCAGCGGAAAGCCACACTATGGTGCCGTCTGTTGCTGTAAGAAATGCTTCCTGTCCGCCGATCATTTTTTCGATAATAGGGCGCAGTGCACTCTCGCTGTCCACCTTTTCCGCAATGTCTGCCGAGGCTCTGTCAATCGGTATCTGGGTCGGGCGGTTCAGACTTTCCCACGTTTCCATTGTTCGGCTGCCCCACGGAACGGGCTTCCAGTTTTTCCATGTGCCGTCCGCTTTCGCTTCTTCTATCTTTTGAGGAGACAGTCGTATTCCTGTTGCCGATTTTCCGGGATTGTAGGCAAAGGACGGGTCCACACCATCCACGGTTTCTACTTTCATGGGGCCGTCGGGTGTGTTTACCGTGGCCGTTATCGTTTCATCCGGTTCCGGGTGTTCCACAGTCCAGCCGTTGCGCTCAAGTTCCTTCTCGCTCACGCTTGTCACGCTGCACTTGCAGCCCCAGCCGTTGGGCGGCCAGCGGTAATTCCACCACGGATCGTCAAGCGGCACGATTTTACCGTTCCAGGCAAGATGCTGCTCGCGCGGGTGGATGCTCTGTCCGTGAACGTAACGGCCGTAGGGACGCATCTTTTTGGCCGCCTGCATCTGCTGCCAGTGCCCGGCGCTGTAGGCCGTGCGGATGTTGGTATCGTATATGACGCGGGTGCGCCAATTTCGGCCGCCTTTGTAGGCCCAGCCGTATTTCGCGACGATGGAATCAAAGGCCTTCCGAAAATCCGCCAGCGTATTCCCTGCCGTAAACGCCTTGCCTATGGCCTCCTGAAGGTCGCACAAAAGGTCGTCACGCATGGCCCCGGCTACCATGAACGCCCGGCTGTGTGCCTGGTTCATGAGGTCGGTATAGGCACGCGTGGGCACGCGGACCTTGGACTGGAAAAAGTCTATGGCCTCCTGGAACGGCGTGCCCTTGAACTCAGCTTCCCTTGGCATGGTTTCTCCCCGCGAGGTTGGCGGCTAAAAACGCGCCTTCCAACGCTTCCACAAGTTCCGCCGTATCAAGGACTGGATACAGGTTGCTCAGCCGCGCGGAAAACTCCGCAAAGTTCCCGCCAGAAGCTATAGTCTCATCGAGTTCCCGGCGTATAGCTTCCACCATGTCCGAAACAGGCTTGTCCGCAACTTCGGCAAGCTGATTGACAAGTGATCCGGGTTCATCGTCTTCTTCCGGTTCGGCAAAGGACGGCGTTGCGGGAACAGATGGGATTCCCCCGCGCCTCTGCCATGCGTCGCCGTATCGGCGGGCGATTTCTTCATCAGAGAGTTCCAAGCCGAGCTCATACGTCGCCTTGTCCCTTTCCGCTTCCGCCTGCGCCTTGCGGGCATTCACCACCTTGCGCCACACCTGCGGGGCCTTTGCGCCGGGAAAATTCCATTCCGTAAGCCACACGGCAGGACCGGAATTGAAACTTTCACAGAGCAGATCGGCGTCGGCCTTTATCATTTCCGCCTTCACGCCTTCCAGAACTTCGCCCGTACCCGCGTACTGCCCTTGTTTTGTGGTACCGGTCTGTCCCAGAATAACCTTGGCTATAGCGTCATCCCAGTAGGTGAGAAATTCGGCATAGCTTGCCGTTCCGGTATGAGAGGCCTCAAGAATTTGAATGTCGAAACCTTCAGGCATGGCCACCGCGGATTCTGAACGCAAGGCGCGGGCAGCCCGAAGCGCGGTTTCCTTTTCCTCTTCCGTCGCGCCGTTGGGATAGGTCGCCTTGGTGGACGGGGTGCCGAACTTGTCCAGAAACGCTGCCCAGAACTTCGCGCCGTTTCGCTTCAGATAGCACGGCCACCAGAGATGATAGCCGAGGCCTACGCCGTAGCGGTTGTCGTCGTCATCCGCGCCCCATGTTGCCACCCAGAACTTGCGGTCCGGCATGAGAGTAACGTCGGCCATGACGCGCAGCTTCAGCTCCCCATTTTTTCCGAAACCGAAACGCCACGGCTTGCGTACCCGGATATCTTCAAGCGTGATACGGTTGCCGTCCTGTCCCCACAGGCATTCCCCCACGCTGTAGCCGTAGAGAAGCCCCTTGTGCATCTTGCGGGTGATGGCGTCCCAAGAAAGCGCGAAAAGTTGCTCACGCAGGAAATCGGCGGCTTCTTCGTCACGGGAGTCTTCCCCGCCGGGCACCACTTCCCACTCGGCGGCGATAAGAGCGTCCTGCCTTTGCTGTAAAAGACTGTGCACCTGATCGTCCCGCAAGAGCTTCGCGTAGTTTCTGAGATCCCCGCCGAGACTCACCAGTATCTTGTCCGGGTTCGGGAGAAGCTCACCGGCAAAGTAGGCAAGATCAAGAACGCCGTCGGAAAGTACTCGGTATTCCGGGTGGACGGCGTTTTTTTTCTGCGCTTTTGGCTTACGTGCGCGGATTACCATAAGTCGTTACCTCTCATGCTTTCAAAGGGGTCAGGTCCGGCCATTCCCGAACTTGCCGCCGGAGAAGACAACGTTCGGAACTCTATAGGGACAGCCTCGGTGGAGGCTGCATTTATCGCAAGAAAAAGCGCCCAGGTACGGTCGGCATGACCGGAATTGTCCGATTCCGCCACAA
>JAXVQY010000152.1:0-26328 GCA_037303805.1 bacterium
CGCAACATCGTGGTGTCCAGCACGGCGGCGGTATACGGTATTCCCGAAAGAATGCCCGTGACCGAAGATCTCCCCTCCGATCCCATCAACCCCTACGGTGAAACAAAACTCTTCATGGAACGCATGCTGGCCGACTTCGCCCGTGCCCACGGTCTTTCCTGGACGGCCCTGCGCTACTTCAACGCCGCCGGAGCCGATCCCGAAGGAGAAACCGGCGAACGACACACGCCGGAAACCCATCTCATTCCGCGTGCCCTCATGGCACTTGACGGAAAGCTTCCCGACTTCCACGTCATGGGAGACGATTACCCCACCCCGGACGGCACCTGCATCCGTGATTACATCCATGTAAGCGACCTGGCTCAGGCCCATATCCGGGCCATGGAGCGGCTTCTCCGGCAGGGAGACGGCGACGGCATCTCCATGAATCTCGGCACGGGAACCGGCCTTTCCGTAAAACAGATTCTGGACGCCATAGAAAAGGTGACCGGTCATCCCATGCCCTGCACCATGGGACCGCGCCGGGCAGGCGATCCGCCCAGCCTTGTCGCCGACGCCTCCCGCGCGCTCCGCATCCTCGGCTGGAAGCCCGAGCATTCCGGTGTGGACGAAATCATACGCGATGCCTGGAACTGGTACCGGCAAGAACAGTCCTGATCACATTCCCTCAAGGCGGCTGTCGCAATTTCGACGGCCGCCTTTTTTTTCCCGAAAGTTTATCGATTCTCTCTCCGGCCTCCACAGCCTCTCATGTCCTTTTCCGGACGCTTCTCCCCCTTTCTGCGTATCCCTGCCCGAAGTTCCTTTCTCCCCGGACCGCCCGCACCTCTCGAAAGCAACGGAACAGAACGACATGGAATCACTGACGGAACTTCCCCTTCCCCCTCTGGACAGGACAAGCTCGGCGGACATATATTATTCACGCGGAATGTTCCGCGGAATTTTTCATAAGGGTATCCCTATGCGTATTTTCCTTATTCCCGCCGCTCTCTGCCTGCTTCTGGGCGGATGCCTCGCCAGTCCTTTCGGAACGACTCCTGCCCCCGAAGAGCCCACTCCCGAAACACCGCTTTCCCCCGTCCCCCAGTTCATTTCCATGAACAACGCCGGGGCTCAGGCTTCCGTCGACGATCCGGCCTTCGGCGGTGTGGTTGACGTCATGGTGGAAGGGTCGTTCACCTCCGCCTCCGGCCGCGACTGCCGCCGTGCCGTGGTCAGCCAGCCCCCCCATGAAGCGGAAATCGTCATCCTCTGCCGTCAGGGCGAAGGATGGGAACTCATGCCCCGCGTCTGGGGTCGCGGACTTGAATAGCCGACATCCCGACCCAGGATGTCTTCAACCTGAATGACCATTTTACGATACTGATTCTTTCCAGCCTTCGGGCAGGAGGGTACGTTGCGTCTCTTTCTTCTTTCTCTTGTCATGATGCTCATGACGGCCTTGCCCGTTTCCGCCGCCCAGTCGACAAGCACGGCAACGGCCACAGCCACGGCCACGGCCACGGCGACCGCCTCTTCCACGTCGTCCAGTCAGGAACCGCAGCCTTTCGGCAGCAATCTCTTTCAGGGAAATTTCTCGTCGGGAGGCTCGGCAGCCACCATTCAGAGCGGCGACCGCATTCTCGTCCGTCTGTGGGGAAGCCGCACGCTCGACGACGTATTCACGGTGTCTTCCAACGGTTCGCTGGATCTGCCGGATATAGGCAGCATTCCGCTTTTCGGTCTTCCCCGCGGCGATGCCGCCCAGATTCAGCAGTCCATCGTCAGCAAACTGAACGTCTCCGGCATCAGCGACGTACAGGTCTACGCCCGTCCTCTCGACACGCAGAACGTCTCCGTATTCGTCACCGGCTTCGTCAACCATCCCGGCAGCTATCAGGGCACGGCCTCCGACAATATCCTCTCCTTTCTCGACAAGGCCGGCGGTATTGATTCCCGCCGAGGCAGCTATCGCGACATCCGTGTTCTGAGAAATCAGCAGACCCTGGCCACGGCCGACCTCTATCCCTTCATTCTGTACGGACAGATTCCCTCCATACGCTTCAACGACGGGGACACCATCGTCGTAGGAGAAAAAGGGCCCACCGTTTCCGCCAGCGGAGAGGTGCGCAATGCCGCACGCTTTGAATTCGAAAAAGGAAAAATGACGGGTGAATCCCTGACGAAGCTGGCCGATCCCAATTCCCGGGCCTCGCATGTCAGCATCTCCGGTTTCCGAAAGGGTGTCCCCTACAATCAGTATCTCTCCCTCAAGGAATTCAACAGACTGAAGCTCGAAAACGATGACCAGGTACGCTTCCAGGCCGACACCGCAGGCAATACCATCATGGTGGAAGCACAGGGCGCCATACTCGGCTCATCGAGATTCCCCGTCCGGCGCAACGCCCGTCTGCAGGAAGTGCTGAGCTACATCTCCGTCGACCCCGACAGAGCCAACCTTTCCGGTCTGTACATCAAGCGCATCAGTACGGCGAAACAGCAGAAAAAAGCCATTGAAGACGCCCTGAACAGACTGGAACACAACGCGTACACGGCCACGTCGTCCAGCAACGACGAAGCGCAGATACGCGCCAAGGAAGCCGAAATGCTGTCGAGCTTCATCGACCGTGCACGCAAGGTGGAGCCCGAGGGCATCGTCGTCGTGGGCAGCGGTGGAAAAATTGCCGACATTGCTCTGGAAGACGGCGACGTCATCGTCATCCCCGAAAAAACGGACGTGGTCATGATCAGCGGCGAAGTCATCATGCCTCAGGCCGTGGTGTGGAATGAAGACCGCGACATGGATGATTACATCAAGAGTGCCGGCGGATTCAGCAACCGTGCCGACTCAAGCAACATTCTCGTGGTACATCCCGACGGGGAAGTCACCCCCAAGGCCAAGAAGGTACAGCCCGGCGACCAGATTCTGGTTCTGCCCCGCGTCGACTCCAAGAACATGCAGGCCGTCAAGGAAGTCTCCGAAATCCTGTATCAGGTGGCCGTGGCCTGCAAGGTCATTCTGGATCTGTAAATGCCGTCGCAGCCACGGTCCGTGGCGACGGAAAACGACCGCTGAACGGAGCATCCGATTTCAACCGGATACGGTTCAGGAGGCTCCGCTCTGAGAAAAGCTCACAGAAAAAGCCGTTCAGACTTCCCAGGAAAGTCTGAACGGCTTTTTCAGAACTATCAAATATCCGCGGCCTACCGCGCCCCCCGCAGTCTCGCCAGCCAGCGGAAC
Organism: bacterium; assembly: GCA_037303805.1. GTDB lineage: Bacteria > Desulfobacterota > Desulfovibrionia > Desulfovibrionales > Desulfovibrionaceae > Mailhella. Next base: position 3,221 of record JAXVQY010000152.1, read on the forward strand.
GACTCGTGCCTGCGCCACACCCAGAGCAGTATCGGCCAGATTCTGTCCGAGGGATCAAAAATGCGGTCTTCGATCATGGGCAGAGCCTCATCCCGCCACGGCGACTTGATGTAGTACTTCCAATACACCAGCTGTGCCGGAAACAGCTTCTGCCAGGGTTTCAGAGAAGGAAAATGAAGAATCCTGCCTGTCAGATCCTTCATACGCAGAAAACGCCTGTCGAACAGACAAAGTTCGTAATTGTACGAAGCGTCGACCAGTTTCAGCTTCTCCCTGTCTCCGCTCAACATGTAGTTGAGCAGATCCTGATCGAAGACGGGAAACTTCAGGGTGGAAAAATAGGCGGCTCCCTGACGATACGCCCGCCAGAAAACGTTTTCTTCTTCTGATGCCTCCCGGAGCGCCTTCAGATTCATGAGAAGTACGCCGCTGTTGAAATACCTGTCTTCCTCGATGTGCAGGGCTTCAAGATAATATTTTTTCTTGCGTGCCGACCATACTCTTTCCGGGTCATGTGCGGCTATCATCCAGGCACTGCCGAGCTCCATGTTCCACAGATCGGCGATATCCCGCTCAAAAATGATGTCGCAGTCGAAATAGACGACCTTTTCCACCTCCGCCGGCAGCTGTTCATGCAGACACATGCGGAAGAGACTGGCCTTGGTATAGCTGCCGACGACACCTCCGGGGAACAGTGCGACGACATCATCGGGCACGTCCACGTCTTCATAAAACGTGATGGTATTCTGAAACGAGGAACACAGCTCCTCAAGCCAGTGCTTGTACGGTCTGACGGATTCGTCGATGAGCGCATGAACATGAACATGATCCGAGGCATGTTCAAAACAGGACAGCAGAGCGCAGTACACCGTCTTGTACATGGAACCGGAATCATGGAAACACACGGCGCAATGAATCATAACAGATCCCCCGACAACAAGAATCTCGCACTTCCGGAACGCTCCGTCCCGGTCGTCATAATAGGCAAGATAAAAGATAAGAATCATGCTGGCAAGATGTCGGTGCTCCCCCTCCCTCCGGTGTTCCGCGCCTCTGCGGTCTACGGATTCCCTGCCGAAAAAATCCTGATGCCGCCCCAAATACGGGGGAAAGGCCATTTCCTTTTTTTGACGGAACAGAAATTTCAGGCTATTTTCCTCCTCTGGGTTCCATGAAGAGCCCTTTACTCCGATACCGAGAGAGAAAGACCATGTCCTCTTCCACTCCATCTGCGAATATTCCCGGCATCCTTGCCCGCGAGGATGTGCTTCGCGCGGCCGCTGCCGTCCGCTTTCTTGTTCTTGACGTCGACGGCGTGTGCACCGACGGCAAGCTGTACTTTCAGGAAAACGGCCACCCCATCAAATGCTTCAACGCCCAGGACGGCATAGGCATCAAGACGGCCCTTCTGGCAGGAATAGGCGTAGGCATCATCACCGGACGCAACGATCCCTGCGTACTGGCCAGAATGTCGCAGCTTGGTGTCAGGGACTACTACGCCGGCTTTGAATCCAAGCTGCCGAAACTGGAAGCCATCCGGCAGAAATACGGCCTGAAGAAGGAAGAAATGGCCTATCTGGGCGACGACTGGATAGACCTTGATCCCATGCGTTCCGTAGGCATGCCCATGGCGGTGGCCAATGCCGTCGCCCAGGTGAAGAAGGAGGCCCTGTACGTCACTGCCGCCCGGGGCGGAGAAGGCGCCGTGCGGGAAGCCGTGGAATTTCTGCTGACCGCGCGCATGGACGGAAAGAATCCCGCGGATTACTGGACCGCGGCCACGGGACCGGCCAGAGTATGAACGATTCTCTGCGAAGAACTCTTGCTCTTGTCGTGCTCGGCCTCGCCGTCTGGGGCGGATGGTACGGCTGGCAGAGCTGGAAAACACGCCAGGCCCTGGAAGCCATGGAAAACGTCGTGCGCTCCGCCGATCTGAACAAACTGCTTTCCGATCCTCCGGAAGAAGTAAAGAACTCCGTGGATCTTGCCGTACGCGGCATCCGTCTTTCCCAAGGGCATGAGGGGATGAAAAGTTTTGATCTCAATGCCGACTGGGCCACGCTGAATCAGGACTCCGGAGCCATCACCGTACGTGATCCGGATATTCACTACATGCTCGAGAACACGACCGGCAATGATGACCGTGTCATCCACGCCACGTCGAACGTGGGCCGCGTGGAAGACGGCAACCAGAAAATCTCCATGTCCGGAGACGTCAAGGCCACCTACGAGGAAAGCATACTCACCGGCGATCTGGCCGTTTTTCTCAACAACAACCGTACGCTTACCTTTCCCGACGGCGCCGTCCTTGACGGACCCGTGCTTTCCGGCACGGCGGCCCATCTGGTATGGAATCTCAATACCAACATTCTGACGGGCAGTCAGGGCGTACACATGCGCTGGATCCCGTCCAGCTCCTCTCCTTCCGACGGCACCGCCGCCGCTCCCTCATCCGATGCCGCGCCCGAAGGCGTGCAGGAGGAAAGTCAGTCATGAAAAAGTCTCTTCTCATCCTTCTTGTCCTCGTCTTCTGCGCAACCGGGGCCGTGGCGGCTCCTCTGCCCGGATCCGACGAGAATCTGCCCGTGGACGTGACCGCCGACAACATGGTGTACAATGCCGACAAGAACACCGTGGTCTTTCAGGGCAAGGTCGAGGCCGTCCGCGGAGAGTTCAAGATGTGGTCGGAAGTTCTGACCCTGTACCTCAAATCCAACGACGCCGCCAGGCAGGGAAAGACATCCTCCGCTCCCGCCATGGAAGGCAGCGACCTCGACCGCATCGTTGCGGAAAAGAATGTCCGCTTCCAGAACGGCACGCAGACGGGTTCCTCCCAGAAGGCCACCTACTATTCCGCCAAAAGCCTGCTTGTTCTTGAAGGCAATCCCATTCTTCACGACGGAGACAACTCCATCACGGGCAACGTGATCCGCTATTTCGTCAATGAGAACCGCAGTGTCGTGGAAGGCAGTCCCAAGCAGCGCGTCCACGCCGTGTTCACCTCCAACGACAAGAAGGGAAAGTAATGAACTCCACGCTTTCCGCTCAGAATCTTTGCAAGCGCTATGGTCAGAAGGAAGTCGTCCACGAGGTCTCCGTCTCCATGCAGCAGGGAGAAATCGTGGGACTTCTCGGCCCCAACGGCGCAGGCAAGACCACGTCGTTCTACATGATCACCGGCATCATCAAACCGACGACGGGCAAGGTCCTTCTCGACGGACAGGAAATCAGCACCTGGCCGCTGTACCGCCGTGCCCGCGTCGGCCTCTCCTACCTGCCGCAGGAAAGCTCGGTATTCCGTCGGCTGACGGTGCGACAGAACCTGCAGATCATTCTCGAGCATACCGGTCTTTCCCGCGCGGATCAGAAGAAGCGGGCCGATCAGCTGATGGAGGAATTCGGTCTCACCAGACTGGAAAAATCCTATGCGTCCTATCTTTCCGGCGGTGAACGCCGCCGCCTGGAAATCGCCCGATGCCTGATCCGCGACCCCATGTTCGTGCTGCTCGACGAGCCCTTTGCCGGTATCGACCCGCTGGCCGTCGGCGACATTCAGGTGCTCATCCGCGGACTCAAGGAACGCGGTATCGGCGTGCTCATTTCCGACCACAACGTCCGTGAAACTCTTTCCATCTGCGACCGGGCCTATCTGATGTTTCAGGGCAACATCATCCTTTCCGGAACGCCCGATGAAATCGTCAACAACGAACGGGCCAGAGAAGTTTATCTCGGCTCGGACTTCCACCTAGGATAAGCCGGAGACGCCATCGCTTCTGCCCGCTTCCCTTCTTTCGACAATAAAAATCCGCGGCATTTCGGACACCGTCCCCGGTTCCGAAGTCGCGGATTTTTATACGGCAGATGTCGGAAACACCGCCCGCACATCTTGAAAGCCCACGATGTCGCCGGAATCGCCCGGAGATCACTTTTTTTCGTCGTCGTCGTCAAAACAACGCACATACGCCTCGTAGCACGCAGCAAGGGGAGAATCAGGCGGAAGTTTCAATTTGCCCAGCCGGGGCGGACGGGGCGGCGGAGGAAGAGACGGCGGCTGCGTGATGTCCACGCTGCGCAGGGATTCCTTGCCCAGAAGCAGATGCAGTTCCACCTTTTGAAAATAATCCTCATCCATGAAGGCGTTCACTCGCTCCAGAATTTCCGGCACGGCATAGGAAAGCTCCTGCATGGCGCAGGAATCCTCTCCCCCTACGAGCAGTATGCCGTTGCGGTGCCCCAGAGGATGAGCCAGCGCAGCCAGTTCGGGCCCCATGACGATTTCCCAGTTTTTCCAGAGCTGGGTCAGCAGGTGATGCTGCGGCTTCATACCGTGTGCCGAAAGCCAGCCCTCGAGTCCGTCACTGAGCGATGACGTCCTGCCGCTTCTGCTTCCGAGATCGAATCCCGCAAAACGCTTATGATATTTCCTGCCTTCCATGAAGATGACGCTACCAGAGTTCCGTTCGAACGAGAAGCCCCCGTACATGCAGCATGTACGGGGGCTTTTCTGAGAATCTTCATCTCCGGAAAAACGAGTGCGTCCGTCAGCCCTGCATGCAAGACGAATGACGAAGCCCCGTTCTTCTGCCGAAGACTCCCGGCGCGCCGGAGCTGCTTCACAGTACAGAAAGCGCTCCGGCCCGGGAAAACGGTTTCCCGGCATCAATGGCCGAGGATGGCCGCCATATCGGCTTCCGGCGTGGAAATGGGACGAATGCCGAATTCCTTCACCAGAAAATCGAGCACCGCGGGAGAAACGAAGGCGGGCAGAGACGGACCGAGATAGATGTTCTTCACCCCCAGATACAGAAGGGTAAGCAGAATGGCCACGGCCTTCTGCTCATACCACGACAGCACCAAGGTCAGCGGCAGATCGTTCACGCCGCAGTGGAAAGCATCGGCCAGGGCAAGCGCCACCTGAACGGCTCCGTAAGCGTCGTTGCACTGTCCCATGTCCAGCAGGCGGGGAATACCGCCGATGGTTCCGAGATCAAGATCATTGAAGCGGAACTTGCCGCAGGCCAGGGTGAGAACCACGGTATCGGCAGGAGTCTGCTTCACGAATTCCGTGTAGTAGTTACGGCCGGGACGCGCACCGTCGCAGCCGCCGACAAGGAAGAAATGCCGGATGGCGCCGGACTTCACGGCATCCACAATGGTACCGGCATGAGCCAGCACGGCCTCGCTGCCGAAACCGGTGGTGACGGCGGTACCGCCGTTGATGCCGGTGAACTGCCTGTCTTCCGGATAACCGCCCAGCTCCAGAGCACGGGCGATGACCGGAGAGAAATCCTTGTTCTCGTCGATGTTCGTCATGCCGGGATAGCGGACGACACCGGTCGTATACACACGATCGGCATAGCTTTCCTTCACGGGCATGATGCAGTTGGTGGTAAACAGCACAGGTGCGGGCACATCGACAAATTCCTTCTGCTGATTCTGCCAGGCCGTTCCGAAGTGCCCCTTGAGATGGGAATATTTCCTCAGTTCCGGATAAGCATGGGCAGGCAGCATCTCACCGTGCGTGTAGATGTTGATTCCCTTGCCCTCGGTCTGACGCAGAAGCAGTGCCAGATCATGCAGATCGTGACCGGAAACGATGATGAAGGGACCCTTTTCCACGGTACGGGAAACCGTGGCCGGAGAAGGAGTGCCGTACGTTCTGTTGGCGTCGTTCAGCAGCTGCATGCAGTCGAGATTGACCTTTCCGGCCTCCATGACGGCATCGAGCAATGTTTCCTTTCCGGCATCGGCGGCGAGCAGTGCAAGCCCGCGATACAGAAACGCCGTCACATTCTCGAGATTTCTCCCCAGAACACGGGCATGGCTGGCATAGGCCGCAATACCCTTCATACCGAAAAGAAGAAGGGACTTCAGGCTGCGTATGTCTTCACCGGCGCTCCAGAGTCTGTTCATGTCCCAGGCCTCCGCCACACCGCTTTCCTTGCGGATCTTGCGGACCTGTTCCACCAGAGCAGCCAGAGAAAGATCATCGAAATTCACGTTGGTCAGCGTGGTGAACAATGCATTTTCCACCAGCGTATCCAGCTCGGCAGTACGAGTATAGCCGTCACCGGCCGCCAGGGCGACGAGTTCGCCTATCAGCAGATCCTGAAGCAGCGCCGTACCGGGCTGCTTGCCGCATACACCGATTCTGGTGCAGCCCTTGCCTCCGGCCGTCTGCTCACACTGAAAACAAAACATTTCGCTCATTGCCTTCCTCCACAATGTTATCTGTGCAACACAGTATAATGACAGTTTTTTCGATCCTCTCAAACATAGGAGGCTACGCCCTCAAAAACTGTGTCCATGATCACATCATGCCATTCTTTTTCTCCGGACTCAGCTATTTTTACGGGACTCCTTTTCCTCTCTGCTCCACGCCGTATACGGCAATCTGGAAAGCTCCACATTGAGATAGCGGGAAATTCTGCTCACCTCATCTCCCAGCCAATCCGGTTTTGCAAAGACTTGATCTTCCGATTCCAGCTCGATCTCCGCCACGATCAGGCCCTGATTGGCCCCCAGAAACTCATCCACTTCCCAGACATTGCCTTCACAGGTGAAGGTATGGCGTATTTTCTCAATGATTTCACCGGGGGCCAGTCCGTCCAGAAGAGCCTGAGCCTCGTCCAGGGGAATATCGTACTCGAACTCACTGCGGGCGATGCCTTCACCGCGATACTTGATGGTCAGAGTCCCCTTTTCTCCCGCCACGCGCACACGGACGGTACGGTCCTGAGTGCGGGCAATGTAGCCCTGGCGGAAAAGTTCACTTTTTCCTTTGCCGCGCCAGCCGTCACCCCTGACCAGAAACTTGCGTTCAATTTCCTGCTGCTTCATACACTCCCCCGGAACTCTCAATATTCATCTCCGGCTGTCCGTCGAACGGACTTCACCCCGGAAACAGACGCCCGATATGAAAAACGGGGCGGAAAGCTGTGCTTTCCGCCCCGCGTACATTCATACAGAATCAGCGATTAGTCGTTGAACTTCTGCTTGAGCAGGTCGCCGAGGGTCTGGCTGATGCTGTTGTCGCCGGAATGATAATCCTTGGGCTTGCGACGTTCTTCATCGTCCTTGATCTGCTTGATGGAGAGGCCGAGGCGGCGTTCATCAGCGGAAACATGGATGATCTTGGCCTGAACGGTGTCGCCTTCCTTGTAGAGTTCGGAAGGAGACTTCACCTTCTTGCCGAGTTCGGTCACATGGATGAGGCCTTCGATGCCTTCTTCCACTTCAACGAACAGACCGAAGTCGGTCACGTTGGTCACGGTGCCGGTGATGATGTTGCCCACGGGATAGCGGGCAGGCACGGTGCTCCAGGGATCTTCGGTGAGCTGCTTCATGCCGAGGGTGAACTTCTCGTTCTCCTGATCCACGGTCAGAACCTTGGCCTGAACGACGTCGCCGACCTTGTAGAGTTCGCCGGGATGACGGAGCTTCTTGGTCCAGGAAATGTCGGACACATGGATGAGGCCGTCGATGCCGTCTTCGATGCCGATGAACATGCCGAATTCGGTGATGTTCTTGATGACGCCTTCAATGACGGTGCCTTCGGGGAAGCGTTCACCGACGAGTTCCCAAGGATTGGGCTTGACCTGCTTCATGCCGAGGGAGATACGCTTCTTCTCGCTGTCCACGCCGAGAATGACGACTTCCACTTCGTCACCCTGATGAACCATCTGGGAAGGATGGCGGAGCTTGCGGGTCCAGGACATTTCGGAAATATGCACGAGGCCTTCCACGCCGGGTTCGAGTTCCACGAACACGCCGTAATCAACGAGGTTGGTCACCTTGCCGGTGTGGTGAGAGCCTTCGGGGAAGCGGGCGGTGATGTCCTGCCAGGGATCGGGAACGAGCTGCTTCAGGCCGAGAGAAACCTTCTGGTTTTCCTTGTCGAAGGAAAGAACCTTGAGTTCCAGTTCCTGTCCGAGGGAGACCATTTCGCGAGGATGGCGGATACGCTTCCAGGACATGTCGGTGATGTGCAGCAGACCGTCGAGACCGCCGAGGTCGACGAACACGCCGTATTCGGTGATGTTCTTGGCCTTGCCCTTGACGATCTGACCTTCGGCCAGGGTCTGGAGCAGAGCGGTACGCTTGGTGTCGCGTTCTTCTTCAAGCAGCACGCGGCGGGAAACGATGACGTTGCTGCGGCGGCGGTTGATCTTGAGAACGCGGAATTCGAACTGCTGGCCAACCAGAGCGTCCATATCCGGAACAGGACGGAGGTCCACATGAGAACCGGGCAGGAAGGCTTCCACGCCGCCGAGATCGACGGTGTAGCCGCCCTTGATGCGGCGGGTGATCGTGCCGGTGATGGTGCCGTTCTTTTCCAGCACTTCTTCGAGCTGGTCGAACAGCTGCATACGCTTGGCCTTGTCGAACGAAAGAGTGATGGTGCCATCCATTTCGTTCTTGCGGGCAACGTACACATCGACGCGGTCGCCGACCTTGACCGTTATATTGCCCTGAGCGTCCCGAAATTCCTCAGCGGGGATCTGGCCTTCGGACTTGAAGTTCACGTCCACCAGCACAGTATCGTCGTCCACGCGCACGACTTCGCCCTTGACGATGGAACCTTCTTCAAGGTCACCCATGTCAGGGTTGAGATAGTCTTCGAGTGCGCTCGCAAAGCTCATTTCGGAATCGATTTGGTTTTCCATGTTTTCGGCAGTTGCCATACGGATCCTCCAACCTAAACAAACAGATTTCTGCCTTCATCAGGCAGGTTTCTTTTCATAGCAGGAATACCATGGATACACAAGTCGTTTCTTTCGTCCTTTCCGGGAAAACGCCCTTTTTCCTTTTTCTACGCAATCTGGACGCAAGAAGAGAAAAAAACTATGCTGAACCAAAGCAAGACGCAGGAATCGCATTGTAAAAGGAACGTTCAAAAGGCATGGATAACGAAAAGGACATAAAAGCGCTTTCCGTCAGCAGGGCGGAATCGGGGCAGAAGCTCCTCAATTTTCTTCAACGTCGTATCAGCGCGTCCACAGGAGACTTTCATCGCTGGATCCGTACCGGTCAGGTTCGTGTGAACGGCGCAAGAGCCAAGGCCTTCGACCGCGTGGCCGAGGGAGATATGATACGTGTTCCTCCCTTTGCCGAACGCCTGCCCGCAGGGGCGCAACAGACGGACGTCCCTCTTCCGGCGGAACGAAAGCGCTCCCGTCTCGACATCATGTTCGAGGACGGCGACATCATTGTTCTGGCCAAGCCCGCCGGACTGCCCGTCCAGGGCGGAACCGGACACAGGAAAAGCGTGGCCTCCATTCTTGCCGAGGAACGGGCCTGTGCGGATTTCGTCCCCGCGCCCGTGCACAGACTGGACAAGGATACTTCCGGGCTGCTTGCCGTCGGCAAGACCTATGCCGCCGTGCGTTTTCTTACCGACGCTCTGGCCGGACGAAGCGAGGTGCGACCGCTCAAGGAATATCTGGCATGGGTGGAAGGGGCCTGGCCCCGCGACGGAGCCGTGGAGCTCAGGGACTATCTTGCCAAGGACGAACGGGAACAGCGCATGAAGACCTTTTCTTCCGGAAAAGACGGAGAAGACGCCAAGGAAGCCCGCTGTGTGGTCACAAAGCTGGAGGAACGCATTGTACGCGGCAGAACCTGCTCGCTTCTGCTCATCCGTCTGCTCACCGGCCGAACCCATCAGATACGGGTTCAGCTCGCTTCGCGCGGTCATGCCATTGTCGGGGATCCGTGGTACGGAGATGGTGAACCTGTTCCCCGCGACGGCCTGAAGCTGCATGCGTTCCGCCTCTCCCTTCCCCTGCCGGACGGCAGGAAGCGCGACTTCGAGCTTCCGCCGCCGTGGAAAGGCCCGTGGAAATACGACAAAACGGAACGGCGCCATCCCGCTTCCTCCAGAAAGAACTGAGTCGTTCCCGGCAAAGCTGACGGATCGACGCCGTCCCGATCTTTTCTCCGGCGGGCATTTCAAAGTCCGTCAGGGAACCGTGCGCACCGTCACCTTCTGCGAGGACGCTCTGCCGCGATCGTCCACCACTCTCAGCTCATGCACCCCGTCTTCCGGGAACCAGAGCAGCGTTTCTCCCGGCGCCGCTCTGCCGAGAAAGCGCTCCTTGACGAACCAGAACACGGCTCCGGCGTCGGCGTCCGCTCCTGCCGTCAGGGGAATTCCTGTTTTCTCCGGTGCGGAAAGACTGCGCCGATACACCACGCCCTCCCTCGGGGAAATCACGCGCGGAGCCGTCCCCGCGGCCGTCTCTCGTCCGCAGCCCGGGCCGTAGGGCGGAGGCGGAGCCTTGACCACGCCCGCCCGAAGAAACTGCGCCTGCAGATCGGAAGGCCAGAACTCCCACACCACTTCCTCCGTGCGCCCGGGGACGTCTTCACAGGCACGGAGTCCGGTCTCCCGATCAATGAGTATGGTCCGGAACACGCCGGAGGAACGCGTGGGCGACTTTCCCGGAATGTACCATGTTTCCGTCGTTTCCCCGCACAGCGAGGTATCAAGGTCTCCCGTGGCCGTACAGACCCTTTCCCGCGTGATGTTGAGTCCTTCCTGCTGGCGCGGCACCAGATCGACGAAATGCTTCTCCGAAGACGCCACGGCCTGAGCTATGTCGGTAAAGAGCGGTGCGGCCACCTCGCCGCCCACAAGAAGCGGATTGGGGGTGTTGTCGAAATTGCCGACCCACACCACCAGCACATAGGGGCCGACTACCCCTGCGGTCCATGCATCATGAAAACCGTTGGAAGTACCGGTCTTGAAACGAAGCGGCACGGGCCCGGAAGAAGCGCGTACGAAATGCACGCCGTCTTCCAGCATGCGCAGCGTTATGACGGCCGCTTCCGGGGAAAGCAGAGAAACGGCCGGTCGTTCCTCCTGACCGGCAAAAAAACGCGGCTGCCGCCACACGCCTTTATTGGCCAGCATGGCGTACAGGGCACCGAGTTCACGCATGGTCACTTCCGCCCCGCCGAGCACGAGACTGAGTCCGTAGTGCTCCTCACTGAAAGGCAGCTCCACGCCCGCCCTCTTCAGAAAGGCGTAAAGCCCGGGTCTGAGCTGAGAAGCCAGCAGAATGGCGGGAATGTTGCGGCTGGATCTGAGCGCCTCTTCCGCAGGCAAAGGTCCGCGGAAAATCCGGTCGAAATTCTCGGGATCATACCCGCCGAAGCTGCGGGGAGAATCTTCCAGCAGCGTACGGGGATGAATTTTCCCCTGATCGAGGGCCATGCCGTAAATGAAGGGCTTCAGCGTCGAGCCGGGGGAACGCCGTGCGTTCGTACCGTCCACCTGGCCGGATATGGCATCGTTGAAAAAATCCGCCGATCCTGCCAGGGCGCGGACCTCCATGTCCGGCCAGTGAATGAGCAAAGCTGAAGCATTGGCAAGGCCGTACCGCCTGCCCCGGGCGGCAAATCCCGCCACGACCCGTTCGAGAAGATGCTGAAGTCTGCTGTCGATATACGTCCGTACCGGCCTGCCTTCGACGGAATACGGCAGAAGTTCGCCGGACAGATGCGGTACGGAAAACGGCAGGGAAGACGGACCGTACACACGAAGCGGAGGCAATGTTTCCGCCCCGGAAGCCCGCAGCATTCCCGTCCCGTTGCCGTAGTCCGGAGCCTCTGCAGTCTCCCCGTTCCGATCAGATACGGCAAGAGCGGCCATTCTTGCCCGGGCAGACCCGAAATCCGGACCGTTCAGCGGAGAGCGCCTCACGGGATTCTGAGGCACCACGGCCAGCGCAAGGCTTTCGGACAGGGAAAGACGCCCCGGAGGCACATGAAAATAAATGCGTGCGGCGGCCCCTATCCCCTCGATATTGCCGCCGTAGGGAGCGAGATTGAAATAGGCTTCAAGGATCTCGTCCTTGCCGTAGTGATACTCGTACTGAAGAGCCCGGACCATCTGCAGGAGCTTACCCGACACGGTGGTCGTGGACAGCCCGAGCCGCAGACGCGCCACCTGCATGGTGATCGTGGAGCCTCCCATGCGCCTCGAACCGCCCAGCATGGACAGCCCGGCCCGCAGAAGAGACAGGGGATTCACTCCCGGATGCGTGTAGAAATACCGGTCCTCATACAGAAGCACGGCGTTCACGGCTTCCGGAGCCACGTCATGCAGAGAAACACGCACCCGGTACTTTTCGTCCTCCGTCAGCCCCATGCGGAGCAGTTCTCCGTCACGGTCGAGAATCAGAGGAGAAAAGGACACTCCGTCCAGCAGAGGAGGTTTCGGGGCGACGGCCAGCCAGAGCAGAAAAAGCAGCACGGGCACAAGAACCAGTGCAGAAATTACCTTGGCTGCCGTAGTGCGCATGATCGCATTCCCTGAGGATTCGTCCCCTCCGCTGAACCGGAAGGGACGAAATCCGTTATTCCACAGTGACGGTCCCGGCCGAAGAACGGGCCCGGACGGATCGGTCGTACATGTCTTCCGCCTGTACGGGCGGCAGGACGTATGTCCCCCTGTTCACCGCACGGATACGGTAGCTGAACGAAGACGGCTCCGTCCCGAGAGGAACGAAGAGAATCATGCGGTCTTCCCTCCGGTCGGAAATGAGAGGCTCTTCCCCGCCTGATCCCTCCGCAGGGCTCGAAAGATCCATTTCAAAGCCTCCGGGCAGAAGATCCACGATGACGGCATGCTCCACCGGCCCGCCGTAGGCCCGGGCGGAAACGGACACCGTGACCGTATCGCCCTGCCTCACCCTGGTGACGGGACTTCCTTCGGCATCAAGATACCGCCTCGATACCTCCATGCCCTCGGAGAGCGATTCTTCCGGAACCCTGCGGTCAAATCCCTTGTCGGAGACCTCCCAGTACAGCCTCTGTCCTCCTTCAGGGACGCCGAGATCATAGGACGCGCAGCCCGGTGCGGAGAGCGTAAGCATGTTTTCGATGATCTCGGGCCGGAAGTCTCCCGCTTCGAAGCCGGGCTGCATCTTCGTGCAGCGCAGAGACACGCCGGCGGGCACGGGGGCAGAGGTCTCCATGTCGAGCAGCGCGCGCACGGCCAGCGCGGCGGAAAGACTCATGTAGCGGCCTCCGTTCGTGGCATCGAGAAGTTCCCCGACGAGCGTTTCTCCAACATCTTCCATGCGGTCGGGGAAATGCCTGGCCAGTACGGATGCACGCAGACTCAGCACGGAAAGCGCATCAAGCCTCGACGCGCGGAAATCCGCTCCCGGCTTCCGGTACAGATCTATCAGTCGTCCGGCATCATCCTTCATGCGCATGACGGCACAGCTTCCGGCCACAAGCGTCGAGGTCACATCCTGCCGCCATTCCGGAAAGTCTTCTTCCAGCCTGCGCACCAGCTGCTCCAAAGCCGGTGTGGTGATACGTCCTTCCCGGGTAAGCACCCAGAGCGCATAGGCCTGTTCCCGCCCTTCTTCCAGCGACCCGGGCGTTCTGTCCGCAGCCTTCTCAAGGGCTGAGAACACGTCGGAAAGCAGCCCTCCGGGCAGCTCCGCCCCGGCATCCCTCATCGCCAGCATAAAATCGGCGGCATAGGCCGTGACCAGCAGATCCGGCTCGCCTCCGGGCCACGGTGCCACACCGCGCCAGGTAAGCGCAGACTCCACGGCTCGGAGCGCATCGTCCAGCCTTTCACGCACGAGACGATGCATCTCTTCCTGAGGACGCCCCGTTTCCGCCAGCAGGCCGGGCCGATTCATGAGCAGGGCAAAGGGCATGGCCCGGCTGATGCGCTGTTCCACACAGGAATAGGGATAGGAATCGAGGTAGCGCACCAGTCCGCGCAACACGGGTACGGGCAGAGCGGAGACCGATGCCGAGCCTCCGGCTCCGTAGGGATAAAGTTCCCGTCCCGTACTCAGCGTCATGGAGGACGTCGTCGTTCCCACACGAAGGCTTTCCAGCTCCGGGGATGCCGGACGGACGGAAAGAGAAGCCGTACGGGACGCCTCCACACCTTCCCCCGAAAGCCGGAATGTCATTCCGGCCTGTCCCGGCGCATCCCCCACCTTCACACGGAAGGGCAGCACACGTTCCGCCCCTGCCTCCACCGTCACCTCGGAAGGCGGTACTTCCTCAAGGTGCAATGCGGCATCGGCCTGAATTTCCAGCGTTGCGCGGAGCGCCTGTCCGCTGTTGTTGGCCACGGCCACGGCCGCCTCGAACGTATCGCCGGGAGAGGCCAGGACGGGAAGCTGAGGCGTGATGACTACAGGACCTCGCACCACGGCCTCGGCATCGGCGTTGCCCGCAGACTCCGGCGAGGCCGCCACGGCCATGACCCGCACCGTTCCGCTGTAATAGGCCGGAACCGGCACTTCAAAACGGTTTTCCCCCGCCTTTACATCCACAAGTCCGGACCACCAGCTCAACGGCGGTTCGCCCCTGCGCTTGAAAGGATTATGAAAACGCCCTCCGGCCATGCCCATGCCGCCGCCGAAGGCCGGAACCCGGAACGAGCCGTGATCGGGCATAAGCAGGTCGAACATCTGCCGGGTTTCCACTTCCAGTGCTCTGTCGTTCAGAAGATAGCGCAGGGGATCGGGCGTGACGAAGGACGTCAGACGAAGCACCCCTTCATCCACGGCGAACACAAGAGCACGTCCCGCATGACCGGCCTGAAGCGTGACGGGAATCGCCGTCCCGGGCAGCACAGGCCCTTCCGGCACGGACAAGGAAAGCCCCATGTTCCTTCTTCCCACGTTGACGGAAACGGGTTCCACGGCAAAAACGTAGGGATTCATGAAAACGTCCGGCGACGAAAGAGAGCGCACCAGCGACACGCTCACATAGCCTCTGCCCTCGAAATCCTCCGGCACCGTTATTTCCTGCACGCTGTCTCCCGCCGTCGCACGGAACCAGCGCCATGCGACCACGCTGTCGCGCTCGAGCGTGATGAGGCCCGTACCTTCATACGGCGAGGAAAGAAACACCCGTACGGTTTTGCCGGAAGAAAAAGCGGATCCGTCCAGATGCATGCGCAGAGAACCGGAAGGCAGCGTCGAAAGACCGGCAAGACGCAGATCATCGTTCCCCGCCACGGTAAAGGGCACGGAAGCCATGATTCTGCCTCGGACATCGCGCACTTCCAGAAGAAATTCTCCGCAGGTCCGGGAAGGTATGCTCCAGCGCAGACGCCCGCTGCCGTCAAAGGAAAGCCGGGATTCCGAGACCACGCTGTCCACCGGCGTATCCTCATAGCGATAGCGGCCGTCCCTGTCCGTGACGAGCGAAGTGACATAGCGTCTCGCCGACACTCTGAACGTAAGCTCGCCGGAATTCACGGGGGAAAGATCCGGTCCGAGAGCCACGAATTCCAGCGCAGCCTCACTGTCCCTGGGAATGAAGTCGAGATTGCCTCCCGTTCCCGACGGACGATACCCGAGCATGCATTCCAGCGGTGAAACAAGAAAATCCTTCTCTTCCGTCACGGACCGGCCGCCGCCGGGCTCAAAGCCCTCCACCAAAAGACGACAATGGAGCGTGCCTCCGCGCAGCTGCTCAAGCGGCAGCGGCAGCACGGCCTTGCCCCCGGCATCGGTACGGACTTCCCCGAGTTCCAGCGTAAGAGGGGACCCCTTGTAGGGTAAGGCATCATGAAAGGTGAAGTCCTCATAACCGGGGAAGGAAAGCGGTACGCGCCACACCGAAATCTGACCGCGCACACGGCGCTCTGCCGCAGGCAGACCGAAAAGATTCCGGAGCGTCACTGCGGCAGTAACGGAAGAAGAATCCAGCCAGCCGCTGCCGGGGTCAGGCGAAAGAGAAAGGGAAAGCGCCATGGTATCGGGCTGGAACTCCTCCACACGCACGGTCGCGGAACCGAGCACGACGTCCATACCCCGCCCGTCCGGCGTTTTCACATCCAGCCGATACCGCCCCGCCGCCGCGTCTTCCGGAGCTTTCCAGCTCATCTCCGCCATGCCGTCGGAACCCACCGTGAACATGCGCCGCCATACCGTGCGCTCCGACGGATCCGCAAGTTCGGCAAAAAGCGGCATGTCGGCAGGCAGCGTCTTCCAGTCGCCTCGACGCAGCAGCATGCCGAAGCGCAGCGTCTCACCCGGACGGAACATGCCGCGTTCCGCAAACACATAGGCATTCACGCCGTCGGCCTGACTGGTCTGTCCCTGCGTGGCAAAGCGGGAAAGATCCACCGTGCGGCTCTCGTCGTCGAGCGGCAGCCAGGCCATGTCCTCACCGCGACCGTGCTTTTTCCACACCGTCACCGCCACGGGACGGCGCTCTCTTTCCAGACCGGAAACGGAAGGCAGCGACGCCCGGCCGTCGGCATCGGTCACGGCCTCGGCCACAGGCTGACCGTTGGCTCCCACGATCCGCACTTTTGCCCCGGACACGGGCTTGCCGCCGGAAAGGGAACAGACGAACACATCCCGTCCGCCCGAAGCCCCCTTCTTGACGATCATGCCCATGTCCGTCACCAGCAGAAAACGCCCGGCTTCGGCAACGACCTTGTCGCCGTCCATGCCCGTAAGCTCGATGTAGGCAAGTCCGTGGGAGTCTCTGAGCAGAGGTGTCACGTCCAGGACGGAGAATTGCGGTACCCCGGGATCCGTTCGCTTCAGGGAAATACTTCCCTCCACCGCATCGGAGAAGACATCGAAAGAAATACCCGATGCGGTAAACGGTGAGCTCTGCGTGGCCAGAAGACCGAGATACGAATCCATCACACGCGAGACACGCCAGCGTATGGCACTCAGCCCGCTGGAATGGATGTCCAGCTTCCGTTCCCCGCCGAGAGCCAGCACATTGCCGGGCTGAAGAAAATCAAGCTCAGGTCGGAACGGCGCGGCATGAAAGACTTCACGCCACGGCGCGGACAGCGTGAAGTCCGGCGACGGGCCGAAGCCCTGCGGCAGATCGAAAAGCAGATAGCTGTCCGGTTCCGTCTTCACACGGAACGTTATGCGGCCGGACGGAACATCGGCCTGCTGAAGAGGTTCCACCGTCACGGGCACGGCCCGGGACAGAGCCTCGTTGTCGATGACGGGTGCCGCCGTCCATACCGTGGCGGACACGGCGCGCTCATCCAACACCCGGGGAAGACGCAGCGCCTTCATGGAACGCGCCAGTTCATCGGGCCGGACAAGCAGACTGGTCTCCAGAGTCAGTCGGTATTCTCCGGCCAGATTCTCATCACGCGACGGCTCCAGACCGGATTTCTTCACCGTGAACAGCGTCGTCGTACCGGGTACCGTCACCTGCGACGTCGCTGTTTCCCGTCCTTTCGGCACCACCCAGTCCGTGCCTTTTTCCCGTACTTCACCGGCCACGCCCGGAAGGGAAAACGTCACGACGGACGGATTTCTTCCCAGAGAAAGGATACGCGCCCTCACAAGACAGGTCGATCCGCCCTCGCTCCAGATGAATTCCGGGCTGCTCAATTTGAGAGCATCGTCAGACACCTGAAGACGCAGATCCCGTTCCACGACCGAGCGGTCCGGCGGCGTGGTGAACGTCATGTCGAAGGAAACGGCACGCTCTCCGGCAAGATCGGGATCTATCCACAGTTCCGCATGCAGAGAAAGAAGCGCCAGAGGCGGCGTGGCGAAGGATACGCGGGGCGAGGTCAGCCTCACGCGGGAAGGCAGAGGCACATCATCCAGAATCAGCTCGAAGCGCTGCCCGGCAGGCCAGGGCCGTTTCGGATAAAACGACAGCATTCTTCCGTCATCCCAGCGCCATTCTCCGGGAATTTCAGGAGAAAGACGTATGCCCCGTACCGGGGCACCTTCCCTGCCGGGAGACACGAAGCAGCGGCTTGCCCACTCCTCCCCGTAGGCCTTCCTGCATAAAGGTTCGTCGGAATCAAGATACGCCCTCAGCGGAGCATCCCCTTCCGAGGGAGCCGTCAGTACCGTGCGGACAAAGGCCGGATCGGATTCCGAAGCGCCGAACACCGTAACGGCTGAGACACACAGAAGCAGAAAGGACAGCAGGGTGACCCGGTAGAACATGGGCATCCTCCGTGATGATTTTTTTTTCATCATAGAGGACTTCTTTCCCCCCGACAAGAAAGGAAAAATGCCTGTCTCGGTTAAATAAAGGCACCGTCCCGACCGCACAAGCCGAAGGCTTGCAGCGGAAAAGACGGTGCCTTCACAAGAGAGTTTACAGGGTATTGGCCGCGCACCATGCCGTATCCACGGCATTACGGATGTTGGAGGCCCTCACGCAGTCGCCGACCGGGATCACGTCCATGGCCACGCCGTTGAAGGAGTCTCTTTCATCGTCCAGAGATCTGGATCCGGCCGATACGATCACGCTGTCCGCGGGAATCTCCTCCCTCACGCCGTCATGCTCCACGAGCACACCCGAGGGCGTGATTTCCATGCAGAGTGTGTTCAGTCTCACATCAACATGATTCTTTTCCATGAACTCCGCAAAACTCATGCGTTCGGAAATCTCCGACGTCGCGGCATAATAGGGGGACATCTCCAGAAGCGTCACTTCATGACCGTCTCCCCCGAGCTGAATGGACAGTTCGCAGCCCACGGCGCCGCCGCCGACGATGACTATCTTATGGCCGAGACGATCTTCATGGCCGAACACATCCCAGGCCATGGTGACGTTCTTCCCGTCGATGCCGGGAATGGGAGGACGACGCTGCTGAGCACCCACGGCCACGATGACCGCATCATATCCTTCCTCGGCCAGCTGGGCAGGCTGAACCTGCGTATTCAGCCGCACCTCTACATTGGACTTGGAAACCTGAGTAATCAGATATTCCCTGAAACGAAGCAGTTCCTTCTTGAACCAGAGGTGTTCGGGGAAGATTCTCAGCTGTCCGCCCAGAGCCGCGCCCTTTTCGAACAGAGTGACGGAATGTCCCCGTGCGGCAGCCGTGACGGCGGCTTCCATGCCGGCCACACCTCCGCCGACGACCGCCACCTTCTTTTTCTTTCCGTCACGGAAGAAGCGGGTGCGGATCATGCCCTGTCCGAATTCGGGATTGACGGAGCAGCGGGAATCGAACGTGGCTCCCGTATTGATGGAAACACTGGTGGTCAGAGCCGTGCGGCGACCGCCGTCCGTGCAGTAGTCGCAATGGATGCAGGGACGGATATCCTCAAGCCTGCCCTCGCGCACCTTGTTGGGCCATTCGGGATCGGCAACGGCCTGACGGCCCATCAGCATGTAGTCGATGTGCCCTTCCGCAATCAGACGTTCCGCAAGAACCGCGTCGTGGACCTGTCCCACAAGTCCCACGGGAATCTTTACCCCTGCCTTCTTCAGGGCAATCGCACCGTCCAGATTGTGCGCCGGCGGAACGAAGCAGGTAGGATGCATCTTGGGCCGGGCAAGGGCGTCCAGTCTCGTGCCGCAGGAAATATGGATCATGTCCGCGTAGTCCTGGAAGATGAGAGCCTGCTGTGCGGCATCTTCGGGAACAATGCCTCCCTCGGCGCGGTCGGATCCGTTCATGCGGATTTCAATGACCATGTCGTCACCCACGGCCTCACGCACGCTTTTAAGAACATGCAGCGGGAAGCGGCAGCGGTTTTCCACGGAGCCGCCGTACTGATCCGTACGCTTGTTGCTGAGGGGCGACAGGAAGTTGTTCATGAGCCATCCGTGCGCATAGTGGAGGCATATCCCGTCGAAACCGGCACGCTTGGAGTCCAGTGCCGCCTGAACATACATGGCCGTCACGGAAGCCATGTCGTCCTCGTTCATGCCGCGTACCTGCTTTCCGTTGTACACGAGCGGACTTGCGCTGATGATTTCCTGCCCGAAGCCGGGGAGCATGCACAGACCGGGGTGATAGATTTCCACAAAGGTATTGCAGCGGAAGGCATGAATGGCCCTCTGCGCCAGATGCATGAAAATAAATCCCTTATGCGGTTCATCCAGCGCCATGGAACCGATGTGTCCGCTGTCGCGCGGCACTTCCATGGGAATGCAGCAGGACGCAAATCCGCCTCTGGCGAAGTTGGTATAGTATTCCACCCCGAATTCGTTGATGACGCCGTTGTAATCGTTGGTGAAGGCGCCGGGAGCAATCATGGGCGTGGCAAAAATGCGGTTCTTGAAGACATGTTTTTTCTTTGTTCCGACGGTAAGGGGGGCGAACAGATGCGGAAAATGTTCCTGATACATAGACATGGCAGTATTCCTTTTATGTAGAAGGATTCATCAGAACAGTATGCCGGGCAGCCACAGGGCCAGACCGGGGAACAAAAGCAAGGTAAAGACCAGAAGAATCATGCACAGGAAGAAAGGCACTATCTTGACGAAGATGGACGAAAGCGGAATGTCCGACGCAACGCTGCCCATGGCGAACACATTGATGCCCACCGGGGGCGTGATCTGCCCCATCTCCATGAGAACCACGGCCACCACGCCGAACCACACGGGATCGAATCCGAGCTGAATGACCGTCGGATAGATTGCAGGAAGGGTAAGCAGCATCATGGGAATAACGTTCAGAAGGCAGCCCATGATGATGTAGAATATGACGATGGCGACAAAAACCACATACTTGTTGACGTGCATGCCGACGACCATGTCGGCAAGGTCAAAGGGCAGCGCAGTGGCTGCAAAGAAGTAGCCGAGAAGTCCCACGCCGATAAGCACGAGGAAAAGTTCGCAGGTAATGGTCACCGTCGTGGTCACGGAGGACAAAAAGCCTTCCCATGTCAGACGACGACGAGCCACGGCGTAGAGGAATGTCACCGCAGCGCCTACGGCGCCGCCTTCACTCGGGCTGAACCAGCCGAAGAGAATGCCCATGAGGATGAATCCGACGAGAAGCACCATGACGATGACGCCTCTCAGGGCCGCAATCTTTTCCGCAAACGTCGTCTTTTCCGCCGCGGGGGCCAGATTCGGATAAAGTCGGGCGTAACAGGAAACAACGATGATGAAGAAAATCGTCAGCAGGATGCCGGGAACGACACCGGCCATGAAGAGCTTGCCTATGGAGACTTCCGTCACCAGAGAATAGAAAATGAACCCCGTGCTCGGAGGAATGAGAATACCGAGCGTACCGCCTGCGGCCAGCGTGGCACAGGAAAAGCCGGGGTGATAATTCTTCTTGCGCATTTCCGGAAGAGCCACGGAGCCCATGCTGACGGCCGTGGCCATGGAGTCGCCGGAAACGGCGGCAAAACCGGCACAACCCGCAAGGGAAGCCATGGCCATGCCGCCAGGACACCCGCCGAGCCATACGCTTGCGGCCTGGAACAGATCTCTGCTGATGCCGCTGTTCTTGGCCAGTTCGCCCATGAGGATGTACATGGGAACAATGCAGAAGCCGTAGTTGGCCGCAGTATTGTACATGCCCATGCCCAGCATGGAGAGAGAAGACTCGATGCCGGGGTACATGGCCAGCATGCCGATGTATCCCACCACGCCCATGGCAAGACCTATGGGCATGCCGAGAAGGATCACAACCATAAGGAAGAGCAGACCAGAAGCCCCGAGAACTCTCAGATCCGAAGCCAGAGGAAGGTCACCGGCATACACGGCCAGCAGAAACATGAGAACCGAGCCTGCCAGGCCGCCCAGGCAGGAAAGATATTCCCCTTTTCTGCGCATCTCGGCCAGCACGCGAAGCACGCCTGCAAGAAGCGACAAGGCGAAGGCTGCGGCGCCGAAGGCTCCGAAAAACAGAAAATAGTGCAGCGGCCAGAGCAGAAGATTGGAAGTCTCGCCGGAAAGGTGCTTGGATATGCCCTGAAGGACGAGACTGTAGCTGGAAAGGGCAATGAACAGCAGCGGAACCAGTCTGTTGAAAAGTTCCAGGCCGCTGCGGACCATGGGGGAAAGACGATCCGTCAGAAGAGTTACGCGGATGTGGGAATCCTCATCCTGAATATAGCCGAGTGAAGCAAAAACAAGCAGACACTGGGCAAAAGCCACCACTTCCAGCGTGCCGGACAGCGAACGGGAAAAAATCGCCCGGGAAAGCACATCCAGAATCGTGGGGATCACCATGATGATAAGCGCCACGCCCGCAAGAATGAAAAGCGGACCGTTCACCCGGCGGGAAATCCGGGTCAGGGTATCGGCGCATACGTCGAGAACGTGCGGCATACAATCCTCCTTAGGGGAGGCGGAATCTGCCTTCCGCCTCCGCGAGCCGCGTTTAGTCAGCCTGCTTTTCGTAAATGGCCTGAGCGGTCTTCATGGTATCTTCCAGCAGCGTTCTGGCTTCCTGTTCCGTGCACACGCCGCGCTCGACGACGTCATGTATCCATGCTTCATGCAGAGGCGTGATGGCCTTGATCCATCTCTGCCGTTCTTCCTGAGGCAGCTGATAGAAGGTGCATCCGGCCTTCTCGAGAGCCTGCTTGCCGACGACGTCGCCTTCCTCAATGGCCTTGCTGATGCGCAGGTTGAGCTGAACGGGGTCGCTTGCAGAGTTGAACTTCTGCTGCAGTTCCGGATCCATGCCGTCCCACAGCTTCTTGTTGATGGCGATGAAGCGCAGGTCGGAAGAAAGACCGACTTCCGTGACGTAGCGGGTGAATTCTTCCATCTTGGCCGAAGGCGTCGCAATGTAGGACCACAGAGCACCGTCGGCCTGATTGCGCGACATGGCCATGTACACATCGGAGAAGGGAACGATGATGGGCTCGGCTCCGAGAGCCTTGATGATGTCGGCAAAACCCTTGTTCAGACCGATGAGACGCAGTCCCTTCAGATCCTCCAGAGTACGAACGGGCTTCTTGGTGGTGAAGACATGAAGCACGCCGCCGCCCCAGTAGGAAACGACCTTCATTTTTTCCATTTCCTTCTGAAGAGAAGCATACTTGCGATACATTTCCCAACCGGTAAGACCTTCTACGACAGAAGTCTGGGCAACCATGGGAAGGAAGAATACGTCATGCAGAGGAAAGAGTCCTGTATTGGCATTATGATTGGACGTACCCATATCAATAGCGCCGCTCAAGATGGACTGAGTAATTTCATTAACAGGACATATTGTGTTGGGTCCGAAGAATCTTATTCTGATTTTTCCGTCAGTAGCCTTTTCAACATCCTTGAACCAAGGAATCAAACCGTTTGCAACACTAGGATGCTGTTCAAATGTACTCGCTGTAAAACGCAGGTTATATGTTCTTGCTGATGCGTTATTAAAAAAACAGAAAACCATAGTAAAAATAATGATAAAG
>JAXVQY010000153.1:0-6211 GCA_037303805.1 bacterium
AAGCCTGACGAGTCATGGACAGCCCGGATACCGTCATGAATGAAGCCGCCGCTCCCGTTCGGAGCGGCGGCTCTCGTCGTTCTTCCCGCGAGGAAGGCGATCTTTCCGAACGCGCGCGCGACGACCTGCTGCGCCGCGTGCCGCCGCACAACGAAGAAGCCGAACAGGCCGTTCTGAGCGGCGTTTTTCTCCGGCCCGACCTGCTTCAGGAAATCATCGACCAGCTTCGGGACACGGATTTCTACATTCCCGCCCACCGCGTCATTTTCGGGGCGTTCATGGCTCTTTTCGAGCAGAACACGCCCGTGGACGAAGTGACGGTGTTCGACTGGCTGGTCAGTCATTCCCAGCTTGAAGCCGCAGGCGGCGCCGCCTACCTCGGCGATCTTTCCCGGGCCGTGGTCAGCGGGGCCAATGCCGTGCACTGGGCCAAGATCGTGCGCGACAAGGCCATGCAGCGCACGCTCATCGAGACTTCCGCCCAGATCATCAGCAACTGCTACGACGCTTCCAAGGACGTGCCCACGCTTCTGGACGAGTCGGAGCGGGCCATCTTTTCCATTTCCGAACGCGCCAACAGCAAGACGTTCAGCAGCAGCAGCGAGCTGGTGCGTTCCGTGTTCGACGAGCTGCTCGCCCGTTACAACAACAAGAGCGTGACCACCGGCGTCCCCACGGGCTACATGCAGCTCGACAAGATGACGGCCGGTCTTCAGCCTACCGACCTCATCATTCTTGCCGCCCGTCCTTCCATGGGCAAGACGGCCTTCGCCCTCAACGTGGCCATGCGTGCCGCGCTGTCCGGCGGGGCCACGGTGGCCATATTCTCTCTGGAAATGAGCAAGGAATCGCTCATGGACCGCATGCTCTGCGCCTGGGGCCGGGTGGAGCTCTCCCGTGTGCGCCGCGGCTTCCTGGAGGACGACGACTGGGCCAAGCTGTCCGCGTCGGCCGACGCTCTTTCCAGAGCCAAGATCTTCATCGACGATACGGCCGGACTCACACCGCTGGCGCTGCGGGCGCGCTGCCGTCGACTCAAGGCGGAACACGGTCTCGATCTCGTCATGGTGGACTATCTCCAGCTCATGCACTCCGCGCGCAATGATTCCCGAGAACTGGAAATTTCCGATATTTCGCGCAATCTGAAGGCGCTTGCCAAGGAGCTGAAGGTGCCCGTCATCGCGCTTTCCCAGCTCAACCGAAAGGTCGAGGAGCGTACCGACAAACGTCCCGTGCTTTCCGACCTGCGCGAATCCGGCGCCATCGAACAGGACGCCGACCTCATCATGTTCATCCATCGTGAGGATGCCTACAACAAGAAGGGAGACCGTCCCAAGACCGGCATTGCCGAAATCATCATCGGCAAGCACAGAAACGGTCCCACCGGCACGGTGGAACTGGCCTACCGGCCGGAGTTCACCGCGTTCGACGATCTCGAGACCACCTACATCGAACCTTCCGAATCCCAGCAGGGATAGGGCGGCAGTTCCGTTTTTCCGTTTCCGTCGGGGCGTCGTTCCGGATGCCCTGCCGGGTGCGGTGCAGAAAGGCCCGCCTTGCTTCCCGCGCTCAGGCATGCTACTGGAAGCTGGCGGTCCGGCATCCGTGAACAGGCCGGTCCGGCACCGGAGAACAAGATGTCATTCTGGAACAAAGAACGCATCAGTCCCTCGCAGATCATCATTCTGGGGTATTTTCTGCTCATCGTCTGCGGAACGGGACTGCTCATGCTGCCGTTCACCACAAGGGACGGCGCCGGTCCCGGCTTCGGCGACGCGCTGTTCACGGCCACGTCCGCCATCACCGTGACGGGGCTGGTGGTACACGATACCGTGCGGTACTGGTCGGTGTTCGGGCAGGTGATCATTCTGCTGCTCATCCAGGCGGGAGGTCTCGGCGTCATGAGCATGGCCGTCGCCGTGGCCGTGCTGGCCGGGCAGAAGATCGGCTTTCGTCTGCGCTGGGTCATGCAGGAATCCATTTCCGCGCCGCAGCTTGCCGGTATAGTTCGCCTCACGGGGTTTATCTTCAAGACCGTGCTGGCCGTGGAACTTGTCGGCGCGGCGCTTCTGTCCCTGCGCTTCTGTCCGGAAATGGGGCTCGGCAAGGGGCTCTGGATGGCGCTTTTTCATGCCGTATCCGCCTTCTGCAATGCCGGTTTCGACCTTATGGGCGAGATGCATCCCTATTCCTCTCTGACGGGATACACCTCGGATCCTCTGGTGTGCCTCGTCATCGTCGCGCTCATCGCCACGGGCGGCATAGGCTTTCTTACCCTGGACGACGTGTGTTCCCACGGCAGGGATTTCCGGAGCTACCGCCTTCAGAGCAAACTTATCCTGCTTTTCAGCGCGGCGCTCGTGCTTGCCGGTTTTCTGTTCTTCTTTTTCTATGAATTTCAGCGCGGAAGCTGGCACATGTCCGAAGCGGAAGCGGCGCTGGCCGCGCTGTTCCAGTCCGTCAGTCCGCGCACGGCGGGATTCAACAGTGTGGATCTCACGGCGCTGAGTCCGCTCGGAAAGCTGTTCACCATTCTGCTCATGCTGGTGGGCGCGGCGCCCGGCTCCACGGGCGGCGGCTTCAAGGTGACCACGCTGGCCGTCCTTCTTCTGGGCCTGACGTCCATTTTCCTGCACCGCAACGATGTGCGGGGCTTCGGCCGCAGGCTGCCGGACATGGCGCTCAGGCGGGCTTCCGGCATCTTCATGTTCTATCTTCTGCTCTTTCTGGCCGGGGGCATGCTGATTTCCGCCTTCGACGATCTGCCGCTCATGACGGCCTTTTTCGAGGCGGCTTCGGCCATAGGTACCGTGGGGCTTTCTCTCGGCGCGACGCCGGAACTTTCCGACGCTTCGCGCGGTATTCTCATCCTGCTCATGTACTTCGGCAGAGTCGGCAGTCTCACGGTTGTTTTCGCGGTTTCCTCCGGCATCCGGCAGGACGGATTCCGCTATCCTTCCGAAGATGTGGCCGTGGGCTGAAAGGAGTGTGCCTCATGAAATCCGTACTGCTTATAGGACTCGGACGTTTCGGGCGCCGCATGGCAAGAAAGCTGCGTGAACTGAATCATGAAGTGCTTGCCATCGACAGAAACGAACAGCGCGTCAACGAGGCGCTGGACTTCGTGACCAGTGCGCAGATCGCCGACGCCACCAGCGAGTCATTCATCCGTTCCGTGGGCGTGAGCAACTTCGACATGTGCGTCGTGGCCATAGGCGACGACTTCCAGAGTTCTCTGGAAACCACGGCCCTGCTCAAGGAGCACGGCGCCCGTTTCGTGCTTTCCCGCGCGTCCCGTCAGGTGCATGCCAAGTTCCTGCTGCGCAACGGTGCGGACGACGTGGTCTATCCCGAGCGGCAGACCGCCGACTGGGCGGCCATGCGCTACAGCAGCGATCATATTTTCGATTACGTGAAACTTTCTCCCGATTACTCCATCTACGAGATAGCCACCCCCGAGGAGTGGCAGGGCAAGACCGTCAAGGAACTGGCCGTGCGGCAGCGCTACCGCGTCAATGTGCTCGGTGTGAAGAAAGGCGATGCGCTCCAGCCCATGCCCGGCCCGGCGCACTGCTTTCAGGCCGGGGAAAGCGTGCTGGTGCTCGGTCACGACATGGATGTGCAGAACCTTCTGCGCAAGAGCTGAAAGAGAGAGAAGACCTTGTAAAGACGCGCGGGCATGGAGCGTGCGTTCATGACGGAGGATCTGCCCCGGAAAAAGGGCGGCCGCCGCAGAATTTTCTGGAGGACATGAGGAATTATGGTGACACGTTTCGGTCTCTGTGCGCAGAAGGTCTGTCTGCATTGTGCTTCCCGCCTCGGCATCGGTGACGATCTTGCCGTGGGCATGGCTTCGGCCTTCGGTACCGGTATGGGACACGCGGATACCTGCGGCTGCATCGCCGGTGCGCACATCGTTCTCGGTCTGAGGTACGGCAGGGCGGCCACGCTGGACGAGGGCAAGCTGAAAAAGCCTCTGCTCATAGAAAAGGTGACGGAGTTCGAACGGCGGCTTTCCCTGTGGCAGCCGCACAGGTCCTGCCGCGACATCCTCGGCATGGACATCACGCAGCCCGGCGTCATGAAGGAAGCCGCGGAAAAGGGACTGTTTTCCACCGTCTGTGCCGATATGCTGACGCGTACCTGCGCCGTGCTCGACGAGATGTTCGATGAGGACGAAAAAGGCTCGTCCGACGGGCGGGCGTAACGTCGTTTTTCCGTGCCTGGAAGAAAAAGCGCTCTCCCGGTCTTCTGTTCCGGGAGAGCGTTTGTGTTTCCTCGTTACCGGCAGCAGGTCCGGTAGGGGCAGCGGTCGCAGCGTTCCGTACGGCGGAGGGCAAAGACATCGGCCGTGGCCATGTGATGCAGAACGAAGCGGAGCAGGGCGGGGATGCGTTCCTCGATGATTTCGGAGCGCTCTTCGTCGTTCATGCCCGGTCCCAGCAGCGGAATTTCGTCTCCCCTGTCGGCCAGCTGCACGAGGGCCGCATCCGCCAGCGGGGAGAGGCGCAGCGCTCCGGCGTTGCGCGGATCCCTGCCGCACAGGTACAGATAGCAGGGAAGCTGTATGCTGGGCAGTGCCTTGGCCAGTTCCGGCAGCGGGTCGGCCCGCTCCGGCGTCCAGGTCTCCATGGCCGACCAGAGCATGTCGTCCTTCCAGAAGGAGGCATGCGGCTGACGGCTCGTGCTGCCGCTTTTGTAGTCGAGAATGACAAGGCCCTGTTCCCGTCTGTCGAGTCTGTCGATTTTTCCTTCCAGCAGAAAGCGGTGACGGCCGTCTTCGAGCACGGCGGAGACGTCGTGTTCCAGCTGGATGAGCTCAAGCACCTCCGGTTGGGACGCGGCAAAGTCTCTGAGGCGGGACGGTCCGGCCACTTCCAGCATGAAACGGCTCTGGGCAGGCAGATTGACGGCCAGACCGCTGGCGTCGAGTTCTTCCCGGAACAGGCGTTCCAGGCGTTCCGGATCCAGGGAACCGGGACCGACGGGCAGGCCGAGGAAGGGCTCGAAGGCTCGTTGCAGCACGGTGTGGAGCATGGTGCCCACACCGAGATGATCGTCGCCTTCCATGACCTCATCCGCTTCCTTCAGGGTGCAGACGTACTTCCGGAAAAAGCGCGCGGGGCAGGAAATGTAGGTGTCGAGCGCCGTGGGGGAAATCTTCCGGCTGAGGATCTCCTTCATTTTTTCGTTCACGGCGTCCGTCCGCGGAATGGGAGCATCCCCGGCGACGGGCGGTTCCGTCATGGGAAAGACGGATGAGAACAGCGGTTCCTTTCCCGGCTTCAGCAGTTCGCCCCGGCGCTGTTCCACGCGCCAGACGGCCTCTTCCACCAGACGGGAACGGAGTTTCTTGCCGTCCATGACGCCCGTCTGTACGCCTTCCTGCCAGTACAGGAACACTTCTCCGGCTCCGGCGATGAGCCTGTGAAAGGTATGGGCCGCAAGCATGTCTCTCCGGCTGTTGTCCGGAAGACCCAGCAGAGGCCGCAGACTGTCGGGCAGCAGCGGATCGCGGGCGGGAGCACCGGGCAGGGCGTCTTCGGTGAGATCCAGAATGTACACGCGGTCGAAGCGGAGCAGACGGGTTTCCAGCGTGCCCAGAATCTGCAGACCGGTGAGTGGATCGGCCTCGAAGGGGACGCGCTGCTCGGCAAGATCCTGATGCACGATGGCAAAAAGCGATTCCAGCGACAGAGGTTCGTCCGACATGGCGTTGTCGGCCAGTTCGGGAATGACGCTCTGCATGAGTCTGACCAGACATTCCGAGTCCAGAGGAAAGCGCGGCCAGATGTGGGCGCCGTATTCCAGCAGCAGACGGCACAGTTCCCGCAGACAGTCGGCAAGATCGGCCAGCGTGTTCATGTCCCGCCAGCGCGTGACGAGAATGTCCATGAGCGTTTCGAGCAGGCGGCCGTTTTCTTCGGTCAGACCGTCGGCCAGCGGTTTTCCGTCCAGATCGCCGAGGATCTCGTCCACCATGTCGGAGGCGCAGCTTTTGGCGTCCACCATCCGGCTCCCGGTACGGAGCCGGGCTTCCAGGCGTGAAAGAAAGGGACGCAGCGGCAGGGGATCGCCGCCGTCGGAGGAGGGGACTCCCAGCATGCGGACATAGGGATGCCGGATGAGCGCCATGAGATCCTTCCAGTACACGAGTCCGGCTTCGTTCATGCCCCGCCTCGTCGTCATCAGCCGTTCGACGAGCTGGGCG
>JAXVQY010000154.1:0-5461 GCA_037303805.1 bacterium
CCACGCCGTAATCCTGGGGAGCAAAGCGCACGGTGCTCAGGATTTCGGTGCTCGGATCAAGATAGCCGGAAAGAATGGAGCCGTCCACGCAGAAGGCCTGCACCTGACCGGCGTCGAGCGCGGCCTTGATGGAGGGATAGTCGGGGAAGGTCTGGATGTTGGCGGTGTCGGTGAGGGTGACGCCGTTTTCGGCGGCCGCCTTGATGAGGGCGTCCTTGGAGGTGGAGCCTTCAGCCACGCCCACGCGCTTCTTCACGAGATCGCCGTAGTTGGCGATGCCGGAATTCTTCTTCACGAGCAGGGAGACGGCGTCGGTGTAGTAGGGAGTGGAGAAGTTCCAGATCTTCTTGCGGTCCGGGGTGATGGTGAAGGTGGCGAGCACCATGTCGATGTCGCCGGTGTCGAGGAGCTGTCCGCGGGTCTTGGCGGTCACGGCGGTGAAGACCACCTTGTCGGCCTTGAGGCCCATGGCTTCGGCGAGCTTCTTGGACAGATCCACTTCCATGCCGGCGTAGTTGCCGGAAAGATCCTGCATGCTGAAGCCCGGAACGTCGGACTTGACGCCCACATGAAGTTCGCCGCGCTTGACGATGGCCTGCACGTCGTCGGGCAGGGTGGCGGCCGAGGCGGTGGTGGCGATGGTCAGGATGGCGAGGGCCGAGAGAAGAAGGGCTCCCATGCGGTGAAGTTTGTTCATTGTGTCTGCCTCCTTGTTGAGTGCCGGCTGGCGATTGTTTTTGCCTTGCGCGGGGGGAACGCGAGGTTTGCTGACGAAAATGCCCGGCAGATGACCGCGCCGCGCGGACGCGCCTGCACAGGCCCGCGGGAGTTCGCCCGCAGCCTGCGAACACGGCGTTGTCTGCGACTAGTGCAGAATCTTGCCGAGGAACTGCTTGGTGCGCTCGTGGGTGGGGTTGAGGAAGAAGTGTTCGGGCGTGCCTTCTTCCAGAATGGTGCCGTCTTCCATGAAAATCACGCGGTCGGCCACTTCGCGGGCAAAGCCCATTTCGTGGGTGACGATGACCATGGTGATGTTCTTTTCTCCGGCGAGCTTGACCATGACGTTCAGCACTTCCTGCACGGTTTCGGGATCGAGGGCGGAAGTGGGTTCGTCGAAGAGAATGATCTTGGTCTGGCTGCACAGGGCGCGGGCGATGGCCACGCGCTGCTGCTGACCGCCGGAAAGCGTGGCGGGATAGGCGTTGGCCTTTTCTTCCAGTCCCACGACGGAGAGATAGTGCCGGGCGAGTTCCTGCGCTTCCTTTCTGGTCTTGCCGAACAGCTTGATGGGAGCCAGAGTGAGATTGCCCATGACGGTGAGGTGCGGATACAGGTTGAACTGCTGGAACACCATGGACGAGGTGCTTCTCACGAGCGAAATGCGGTTCTGCTTCGTGAGTTCCGTGTTGGACTTGCCGGAGCCGGAAGGCCCGATGATGACGAGTTTTTCCCCTTCCTTCACGTCGAGATTGACGCCTTTGAGCACCTCGTGGGAACCGAAGGATTTATGGATGTCGGAAAGCCTTATCACGTTCATTCTCCTGAGCGGCGGGCCGCTGAGGACTCTTACCGCACTGTATTGTTTTGAGATTTTCGTTTTTTCTTCATCAACGAATTAACAATAATGTAAAAGCTAGCAGGGCCGATATTTTTTGTCAATCTTGTTCATGCCGCTGGCGGCGCAATTTGAAAATAAAGTGAAAGAGAATAAAAATATGCAGTTTTTATGCAAAGTTATGTGATTTCTCGCAGTGTGTACATTTTTTGAAAAGTCCATCATTTTGAGGGTTGACGCGCAAAAAAGGAAAAAACAAGGGGCGTGGCGCAGGAGAAGGCGATTAATATGCCGAAATGGCAGGAAAAATAAAAAAGCGCGAGGAAGGCGGAAACGATTTTTTACGGGAATAAAAATTAACAAAAAAGATATTTTTACCTGCTTTGTCGAGAGTCGGGCGCCCCATGCCGTGTGTTTTCTTTTGACGGCAGAGGCGTGGAGGCGTCCCGGAGCGTCGTCCTGAGGAGAGCTGCAGGGCCGGGGCGTCAGAATGCGCGGGTGTTGCAGTGAGGGGTCGGCCGGAAAAGAGCGCGGGAAGGCGCGACCGCCGTGCTGCAGAGCATCGGCCGCGGCGTCGAGCAAAGCTGTCGAAGTTCCCGCAGGCTTCCCCGAATGCGGCCGCGGTCGGCTTCACGGGCGGCGCGAAAAAGAGCGTCTTTGTTGGGCTGTGCAGAAACGCGCCCGGGCAGGCGGCTCCGTGCATCAGAGCGGCCTGCCCGGGATCGACAGAGAATGGGGCGATGGCGTGTTGCCAAAGACTCAGGGGTTCGGCTTTGTGCGCTGCGCGTTGCGCCGGACAAGGCAGACGCCGGAGAAGAGCGGCCTGTTCGGATCTGCATCCGGCTCGCCGGGGAGCGGGGGCGACTCCGGTTCAATGCCCAGTGTTCCGCGCATTCGTGACTTGCCTGCCGCCGACGGGGGGGCGCGACGCATTTTGTACGGCGCTTCGTTTTGGGCCCGGGCCGCGGCAGAGCTGCGGGGCTGAGTGAGAAACGGAACCTGAACAAGAAACGGGGACAGGGCACGGCGAGGGGCGTGAGCACGGAGCGGGCTTGGGCGGAAAACAGGTCTTTCGCCTGAGGCGCCGCTCTTTGGTCTGTTTCGTCGCGGTGGGCGACAAGCAGGGAGTGCCGAAAGAGACGGAACGTTCCGGCGTCGAGGCCAGGAAAACAGCCGGAGCAAGTCTCGTGGAAGGCGCTCTGCGGACTGTTTGGGGCGAAGGTCGTCTCGGGTCCCGTGTTCGTTCAAGACTGCACGGGGGAAAGTAATGGCGCAGGAGCCGGGGAAAAACGCAGAGGCGGCCATTCTTCAGCACAGCGCCTGCGCATCATTACATTGTCGTTTTTATGGGGAAGGGGAAGCTTATCTATCCGAAATAATAGGAGACGCTGAATTGGCAAATAGGAAGAATATGGGAACGTGTAAATTAAAAAATCGTTGTTCATCATGAAAATTTTCTTGTTTTTTATATGAACAGACAGTCGCATAGTTAAAATATGTGTTTATTTTCCATAAATCTGTGTCGCTGAATGAAAAATATGGGAAGTTTTATTATTGAATGGTATGAATATGCTCACAACGATACAAAAATGAATCAGGCGCGACGTGTTGACAAAAATCATCTTCCGGGAGTCTAGTAAGATGAAGGCTGTCATATGCGGAACTGCGGTTCTGTATTTCTGTTCATGTTGAACTAAGGAGTTCTTGTATGTTTCTCCGTCTGTTGGCCTGCGCTGCACTGGCTTTGCAGCTGGCATTCTTCCCTGTTTCCGGTTTTTCTCCCGCGCTTGCCGCCGATCAGAGCGAACGCGCCTACGACTACGCCGTGCTGCCTCTGGAGCGCAACGGCTACAAGCTGCATTTTGACTGCATGAAGCGCGCGGGCTCTTCGCCGAAGAAGAACATTCTGCTCGTCCACGGACTGACCTATTCTTCGCATGAATTCGACGTGAATTACGGCGATTACAGCCTGGCTCGCTTCCTTGCCGATCAGGGCTATGCCGTGTGGCGTCTGGACGTGGCCGGATACGGTCAGTCGCAGGCGGTGGAAGACGGCGGCCGCAGCTGCGGCGGTGGTGAAGCAGAGCGGACAGAAGAAGATAGACGTACTCGGCTGGAGCTGGGGCACGGTGACCAGCAGTCGTTTTGTGGCAAAGCATCCCGACATGGTTCGTCGTCTTGTGCTGTACGCGCCCATTCTGAGCGGTCTTGGAGCGGGCAATGTGACTTCGCCGTTCAACAACAACACCTGGATACACGCCGCGGGCGACTTTCAGATGACCGCCAAGGGCGACATCGACTACAGCCTCGTGGAACCTGCGGTGGTGGCGGAATTTCAGTCCAACTGCTGGCGCTATGACGGCAGCAGCAGCCCCAACGGCGGCCGCCGCGATCTCGTTTCGGATCCGTCCAATCTGCTTATCTTCCCGGAACAGCTGAAGGTTCCCACGTTCGTCATTGCGGGCGACAAGGATCCGTACATCAACAAGACTCTGTTCCACGCCCTCCAGCCGAAGCTCCCTGCGGGCTCTGAAGTGGTGGAAATCAAGGGCGCTGCCCATGCCATGATGATGGAAAAGCCGTTCTACAAGGACTTCCGCAACAACGTCATGGAATTCCTCAATAAGAACTGATGCGGAAGCGGCAATAAAAAACGATGCGCGGGCGGCCCGGAGCTTTCCGGGCCGTTCTTGCCGGAGCCGACATTCAGGCAAACAAAAGGCGGATGAACGCAGCTCGTTCATCCGCCTTGGTGTTTTCTGCGCCGTACCACTATCATGGATGATCTTGAAAATCATAACGCAGACGACATGCCCGAGGAAAAGGTTCAATCAGGACTCTTCCTGCTTCATGATGTATTCATCAACAGTGACGACAAAAGACGTGGATCGGAAATGACGGCAGTCCTCGAGCATGAGTTTTCTCGAATCCTTCATGCTGAAATGTCCGAAGCGGAAAGCGTCTTCGTTCCAGTAGGTGAGGATGGGAAATCCGTCCAGAGGGATGGAGTTTTCCGTCAGAAGCTCGTCGATGTGGTTTTGGGAATAGGACGCCATGCCGCTGTGATGGCGGAAACAGAAGGCGGGGTGGCGCTCCAGCCAGTAGGTCATGGCCTCTTCATGCGTCACGCCTTCAGGTTTGGTCAGCATGGCGATGCGTTTGATTTCAGGCGTCCGCATGCCGACGGGTCTGTCGGTATGCAGTTCCCGTATCATGTATTCCGTCACCCGATAGGCTCCGAGAATGCGCACCTCCCCGTACAGGTGCCGGATGTCGTTCCAGTCCGGCCCCTTGATCTCGTCCACGGCTCCGACGCCGTAGGGATCGTCGCCGTTGGTCTGCCGCGTCACGCTGCTCGTCGCGCGTTCGGAAAGCATGTTGGCCCGGTATTCCTGCACGCCGGGGAGAGACGCAAGGATTTTTGCGTGTTCTGCAAGATACCATTCCTTCAGTGAAGGGTGATCGTTTTTGATGAGGACGATAAGTTTTCCCTTATGGCACGGGTATGGATGCAAGGTCATGACGCCTCCGGAAACAGCGGTGAGACGGATCTGACGGCCATGCCGCGGCAATGCGGGCATACGCCGAAAAGAAAATCCGGCGGAAGAGAACCGTGTCTCTGTCCGCCGGAACAGGGGAGAGTATGATTTTTTAGAGAGCGTGAACAACGTGCATGGCGGAGCTCACGGCCGAGAGCACTCTGCCTGCCTTCACGCAGTCGCCCGCGGCGGAGTAGGGTATGCCTGCCGCATCCAGATCGGAGCACAGCTTTTTGTCGGCTCGGGAGCCGAGGGCGATGACCACGGTGTCGAACGGGCCGAGATCGACCGTTGACCCGTCCGCGCGGGAGGCGGCAATGCAGTTGCCTTCAAAGACCTGCACCTTGTGCCCGGTAAACACGGAAAC
>JAXVQY010000155.1:0-1134 GCA_037303805.1 bacterium
GGCGATGAGCTGGGTGACCTGGGAACCGAAGTCGAGAATGATGACTTTGGACATGTACGTTCCGGAAAGTTGAGGCCCTGCCTCCGTCCGAGTCGGGCGGAGGCAGGGCCATGGGTTTTAGTTTTCGACCTTGTAGTTGGGGGCTTCCTTGGTGATGATGACGTCATGGACGTGGCTTTCACGCAGGCCGGAAGCGGAGATTTCGACCATGTGGGCCTTTTCGTACAGTTCGTCCAGAGTGGCGGCGCCCAGATAGCCCATGCCGGAGCGCAGACCGCCCACGAGCTGGAACACGGTGTCGGCCACGGGACCGCGAGCAGGCACGCGACCGACGATGCCCTCGGGCACCAGCTTCTTGGTGGGATTCTGGAAGTAGCGGTCGGCGCTGCCGGAACGCATGGCGTCGATGGAGCCCATGCCGCGGTAGGTCTTGTAGGCACGGCCCTGATAGAGAATGGTTTCACCCGGGCTTTCATCGGTACCGGCGAGCATGCTGCCGATCATGACGGTGTGCGCACCGCAGGCAAGAGCCTTCACGATATCGCCGGAGAACTTGAGACCGCCGTCGGCAATGCAGCAGCGGTCGGCTTCACGGGCGGCACGGCTGCCTTCCATGACGGCCGTGACCTGGGGAACGCCCACACCGGCGACCACGCGGGTGGTGCAGATGGATCCGGGTCCGATGCCGACCTTGACCGTATCGGCACCGGCCTTGATGAGAGCCTTGGCGGCTTCATAAGTGGCGATGTTGCCCGCGATGAGCTGGCAGTTCGGGAAGGTGGAACGCAGCATTTCCACGCAGCGCAGCACATTGGCGGAATGGCCGTGGGCGCAGTCGAGAACCAGCACGTCCACGCCGGCGGCGAGGAGTTCGGAGGCGCGGTATTCGCAGTCCTTGCTGATGCTGACGGCGGCACCCACGCGCAGACGGCCCTTGTCGTCCTTGCTGGCATGAGGATACTGCTGCACCTTGTCGATATCCTTCATGGTGATGAGTCCGCGCAGCTGGCGGTTTTCATCCACGACGAGAAGCTTTTCGATACGGTGGGTATGCAGGTGATGCTTGGCTTCTTCGAGAGTGGTGCCCACGGGCACGGTCACGAGATTTTCACGGGTCATCACTTCGCAGACGAG
>JAXVQY010000156.1:0-5191 GCA_037303805.1 bacterium
GCAGTTCGACGTTGCCCATGCGTTTCATGCGCTTTTTGCCTTCCTTCTGTTTTTCGAGGAGCTTGCGTTTACGGGTGATGTCGCCGCCGTAGCACTTGGCGAGCACGTCCTTGCGGTAGGCGGAGACGGTTTCGCGGGCGATGACCTTATTGCCGATGGCGGCCTGGATGGCGACCTCGAACATCTGGCGCGGGATGGTGCGTTTGAGTTTGAGGGCGAGGGCGCGGCCGTAGGGGTAGGCGTTGTCTCTGTGCACGATGACGGCGAGGGCGTCCACGGGGGCGCCGTTCAGCAGGATGACGAGGTCGGATTCGCGGTAGTCGATGGGGGTATAGTCCATGGAGGCGTAGCCGCGGGTTCCGGATTTGAGCTTGTCGAAGAAGTCGAACACGATTTCCGCGAAGGGCAGGTCGTAGGTGATGACGGCGCGGTTGGTGGTAATGAATCCGAGATTCTTCTGGATGCCGCGTTTTTCTTCGCAGAGCTTGAGCACGTTGCCCACGAATTCGGTGGGAACGTGGATGTCCATGCGCACGTAGGGTTCGTAGAGGGCCTTGATTTTGGAGCCGTCGGGGAACTTGGCGGGGTTGTCGATGGTGAGTGTCTTTCCGTCGGTGGTGTCCACCTTGTAGATGACGGAAGGTGCCGTAGCTATGAGCTCTACCTGGAACTCTCGTTCGAGCCGCTCCTGGATGATCTCCATGTGCAGCAGGCCGAGGAAGCCGCAGCGGAAGCCGAAGCCTAGAGCTGAGGATGTTTCGGGCTCGTAGGAGAAGGCCGCATCGTTGAGCTGAAGTTTTTCCAGTGCAGTTTTGAGGTTTTCATAGTCGGCGGCGTCGGTGGGGTAAAGGCCGCAGAACACCATCGGCTTGACTTCCTTGAAGCCGGGTACGGGCTCGGCGGCAGGATTGTCCCGCAGGGTAATGGTGTCGCCCACTCGGGCATGGCCGAGTTCCTTGATGTTGGCGCACAGAAAGCCAACTTCACCGGCAGCAAGCTCCTGGACGTCAATGGTGTTAGGAGAGAACACACCGAGACGTACGACTTCATAATCGCGATCTCCGGCCATGAGGTGGATGACGTCGCCGAGTTTCAGTGTGCCGTCCATAATACGGAAGAGCACCACCACGCCCTGATAACTGTCATACCAGGAGTCGAAGATGAGAGCTTTGAGCGGCGCATTGCGGTCACCTTTTGGGGATGGCAGACGGTGTACTATCGCATCAAGGACTTTGTCGATGTTGAGGCCCGTCTTGGCGGACACATCCACGGAGTCGGAACAGTCGAGTCCGATAGTGTCCTCAATTTCTTGGCGAACACGGTCGGGGTCGGCGCTCGGCAGATCTATTTTGTTGAGTATGGGAACGATTTCATGGTTGTGATCGAGAGCCATGTATACGTTGGCGAGCGTCTGTGCTTCCACTCCCTGGGTGGCATCTACCACGAGCAGTGCTCCTTCACAGGCGGCGAGAGACCGGGAAACCTCATAACCGAAGTCGACATGTCCGGGGGTATCAATAAGATTCAGGACGTACTTCGTGCCGTCTTTGTCGGTGTAGGGAATGCGTACGGTCTGAGCCTTGATGGTGATGCCTCTTTCGCGTTCGAGGTCCATTTTGTCGAGGTACTGGTCGCGGGCCTCGCGGGCACTTACTACACCGGTGTACTCAAGAATACGGTCGGCGAGGGTGGACTTGCCGTGGTCGATGTGGGCGATGATGCAGAAATTACGGATTTTATCGAGTGAGGTCATACGTCTTTGGGGTAGAAGTTGACGGCGTAGTACAACGCGTTTGTACCATGATAGCGCACGGGAAAGCCGTATTCAAGCGACCGACGAAGCAGATGAAAATTGCAGAGTCCGTCAGTGTATGGTTCAGTGCGCTTATTTTTGCGTACCGAAACCGGGAATGGCCAACTTTTTTTCCAGTTTTGCCAGAAGCCAAGTAGCTGCACTGACCATGACGAGGTAGTAGCATGCAGCCACGAGGTACACTTCCGTGGGGCGGAATGTACGCGACACGAGGACCTTGGCTTCGCCGGTGAGCTCGATGCACGTAACTATGTACGCCAGAGAGGAGTATTTGATAAGATAGATGATTTCGTTTCCGCAACCTGGCAAGGCTCGGCGGACGGCCTGCGGAACAATGACGGACCAGATTGTCTGCCATCGTGTCATGCCGAGGGCCTGTGCGGCCTTGATCTGCCCCTGCCGAATGGACAGCAGGGCTCCACGGACGTATTCGGACTGGTATGAGGCCGTACATACGATGAATCCTATGAGCGCGGCCGCATACGGAGAAAGATAGATTTTTACTCCCGGCAGACTGGGGAGTCCGAAATAGAGAATCATGAGCTGTACGGTGAGCGGAACCCCTCGTATGACGGCTACGACGGCATCCGTGCCTCTTTTCATCCAAGGTGTGCCGAATACACGCATGACGCCCATGACTACGCCGATAAAACCGCCGATGAGCGAGGCTGGGATGATGAGTTGCAGGCTCATCATGAGGCCTCTGTCCAGATAGGGAATGACGCGTCCGGTGAGAAAGTTCAGGTCAATAAGATCGAGCATGGTTAGTCTTGCGCCTCCTGAGAAGGCTCGGCTTCGCCGCACAGCTCGTAAAGACGTGTACAAAAGTCCTGTGTGCGGGTCTGCGCTCCAGGCGCAAGAAGCTCTTCAGGAGAGCCCTGTTCAATGACTCGTCCGGCTTCCATGAACAGTATTTCCGTGGCAACGGCACGGGCAAACTCCATCTGATGCGTGACCATGATCATAGGCATGCCGTGGGCTGCGAGGTCACGTATAACGGTAAGCACTTCTCCTACGAGTTCCGGATCGAGAGCTGAGGTCGGTTCGTCAAGCAGCAGAATAGTGGGATCCATGGCAAGAGCACGGGCAATGGCCACACGCTGTTTCTGTCCACCGGAAAGCTGAGCGGGGTAGAGCTTGGCCTTGTCTTCGAGACCTACACGGGCAAGTTCTTCGTGGGCACGCGCAAGAGCGGCAGACTTGCTTAAGCCGCGGACTTTACGCAAAGCCAGTGCTACGTTGCGTTCGGCGGAAAGATGATCGAAAAGATTGAATTCCTGAAATATCATGCCTACGTGCTGGCGCAGGTCATAAAGTTCTTTTGTGTTTTTGAAATCTACCTTGCGTTCGCCGAGCCAGATTTCTCCCTTGTCGGGTTCCAGCAGGCAGTTTATGCACTGCAGAAAGGTGCTCTTGCCTGCGCCGGACGGGCCGATGAGCACTTTAACGTCACCCGGGCGCATGCTGATGGAGCAGTCGTCGAGAATTTTTCGGCCGGTGAGATATTTGGTGAAGTGTTCCGCACGAAGAATGGGGGTATCGTTCTGGTGAGCGTTCATGGTCTCTCCCGGCATCACATGCCGGAGTTGCTGTAGCCGGGAATGCGGGCTTTTCGTTCAAGGCGGCGGAGCAGGGTCACGCCCGCCATGGTGATGGCGAAATAGATGAGTCCGGCGGTGATGTACAGGGGTAGGTGCTCATAGGTACGCGATGCCACGAAATGGGTACGTGCCATGATTTCGGGTGTGCCGAGAGCAAAGCACATGGCCGAGTCCTTGAGCAGAATGGAATATTCGTTGGACCATCCGGGAATGGACAGCCTGAGAGCCTGAGGGAGAATGACGTGCCGAATGGTCTGGAAGTCGGTCATGCCGAGGGCGCGGCCGGCCTTGAGCTGACCGGCGGGCAGGGACATGATGGATCCGCGGAAGATCTGGGACTGATAGGCGGCGCTGGTCATGCCGAGCACGATGCAGGAAGCTCCTATAGTGCCTACGTCCAGACCCATGAGACCGAATAAACCGTAATAGAAGAGAAAGAGCAGAAGCAGAACGGGGACACCGCGGAAGAACCATACATAGAAGCTGACCAGCATGGCGGCCGGTTTCGGAGCATAGACCTGTGTGACCGCCATGGGCACGCCGAGGCAGAACCCCAGAGAAAGAGCCCCTGCCACAAGAACGACGGTGACCAGCGTTCCTTCAAGAATGTAGGGAAAGGCTTCGATGATGGTGGAAAGAATATGCACTGTGGAATCCGGTGTGGATGGAGGGCTCATTCCGGAGAGTTTCAGAGGGATGTTCCTTCAGCGAAAATATCATCCGGCATGAGTGCGCGCCCGACCGTAAAACGGACAGGCGCGGATGAGCAATAAAAGAGGAGACCGGTTTTACCGGTCTCCCCGGTCCTGGCGTATTACTTGGTGAGGTACTTGGCCTGAAGTTCCTTCCAGTAGGGGTCGGCCTTCAGCTTGCGGTAACCTTCGTTGACGAGATTGAGCAGCTCCTTGTCATCTTTACGGATGGCTACGGCAAAGTTGTCGTCGTCGGCAAAGGTGCCCACGATCTTTACGGGCTTGCCCTTGTTGATGGCGTCGTTGGCGGGGGCACTGTCAAGGGCTATGGCTTCGATGCGGCCGTTGAGCAGATCTTCCACGGCCAAGGGGGCAGAATCATAGAAACGGAGTTCGTAGCTGAGCTTTTCCTCTACTTTCTTGGTTTCCAGCAGTTCATGTTCATTGGTTCCGCGCTGGACACCGAGTTTTGTGGGGCCGTGAATGGCCTGATCAGCGGTAAGTTTGGAATCTGCGGGAACCAGAATGACCTTCTGGATGGAGTAGTAGGGTTCGGAAAAGGCCACAACGGCGGCACGTTCGGGAGACACGCTCATTCCCGAGCAGACCATGTCGATTTTTTTGTTCATGAGTGCAGGCACGATACCGTCCCAGTCCATGGGCTGATGAGTGACTTCAAATCCCATGTGCTTGGCAATCCAGTCCATGGAATCCACATCGAATCCGGCTGGTTTGCCGTCTTCTCCGACGTAGGCGAAAGGAGGATAGTTGGCGTCGATGCCGTTGACATAGGTTTTCGCCTGAGCGCCGACTGCCATGCACAGCACGGCAAAGGCTGCAAGGAAGCAGGAAAGACGTTTCATGTGAGCCTCACGAAAAAGATTGAAAGTGATGTTTTCTCTGGGAGGAAATATATAGAAAAAAAGTTCGGCAGGCAATACAAAGCCCGGGCTGGGACGATGAAAGGGAGACGGCCGGCAAGCAGGGGCCGTTCAGGGACGAGAAGCAGATAAGCCGGTGTGGACAATATTATCTGCCGTGAACAAAAACTTGCGACAGTATCCTGAAAAGATGCGACACTTGTT
>JAXVQY010000157.1:0-4393 GCA_037303805.1 bacterium
GAGTCGTATCCTTCCCTGCTCGGCCCTTTACCCCGGGCATGTATCCATCAACCTGCCGCCCCCATTCCTCGGCATCGCGTTGTACCTGCTCCCACGCGGCGTGAGCGGCCTCCATATCCGAACCGGACCTGTCCACCGACGCCATAGCCGGAACCATGCCGCCCTCGGCCATACCTTCGGGCCTGCCCTCAAAGACATACCGATCCAGCGCGGACAACAATCTGTCCACGTTCTCGTATTTCATGGAGCCTATGCGCCCGGTCACGGCATCCACCAGCGCGTGCCACGCCCGCAGTACGGCCTCGACGACACGCCGCCAGTATGTCAGCTCTTGTCCGGACAGCTTGTATGCCGCCCGCTTTTCCGCGAGATGGGCAAGGTACTCTTCCATGACCAGAGCACGGCCTTCCACGTCCGAACGCGGATCAACGCCATACTTTCTGGCAATGGATGCAATTCCCGCGTTGCCCATGCCGCCCATACTCTGCCACAGCCGGTTGAGCACCCGCCGTTTTTCGTCCATTCCCAAGAGCCCGTTCAAGCCGTGATGCACCATGTTCTCGTGCATCCATACTTCCGCCGCACGTGCCGTACCGCGCAGATTGTCCGCCACGAGGTACACCGTGCCGGAAGCGGGATCGTACACGCCCTCCAGACGCGACGACACCTCGCCGTAAAGCTGCCGGATATGCTCGGGAAGTTCCTCAAACGACTGAACCACCCGCGTATCGGCGGCGTTGGCCGCCCGTTTGCCAAGCGCGTCCGCCACCCGCTGCACCGCGGCCTTGCGGATACGGAGGCGTGTGGACGGCATAGCGGGCAGGAATTCGCCGGGAGTGACGGAAGCCATCGGTGTGCCTTCCTTTTCAATAACCACCATGCGCGTATTGACGCCCGTGGTCACAGGCAGGGACGGATCGTTGAACGAGCCTTCAGCCAG
Source organism: bacterium (assembly GCA_037303805.1). Classification (GTDB taxonomy): domain Bacteria; phylum Desulfobacterota; class Desulfovibrionia; order Desulfovibrionales; family Desulfovibrionaceae; genus Mailhella. The sequence goes on from JAXVQY010000157.1 coordinate 941, forward strand.
CTTCTCCGAAGTCCCCCCCACCTCTTCCAGCCAGTCCCTGAACTCGGATGCCTTCTTGTCCTTCCCGAAAAAGGAGCCTTCGCTCACAATGGCGACCAGCTTCCCGCCGGGATTCAGCAGGTCGTAGGCTCGCCGGACGTGCTCCGTATCTTGCCGTTTCGAGAACGGCGGGTTCATGACGATACGGTCAAAGCTCTCTCCCTCGGGAATATCCTTCATGAAGTCCTTGCCGATGACCTCGTAGCCCTTGGCCTCCAGCAGCTCGCGCTTTTGCGGCTCCAGATCGGCCACCACGGGTTCGACGCCCTTCTCCCGGATACGGTCGGCGATGTGCCCCATCCCGGCGGAAGGTTCCAGAACGCCCATGCCCGGCCTGATGTCCGCAGCCGCCAGCATTTCCTCCGTCACGGCTACGGGTGTCGGGAAAAAGTCCAGCCATCCCCGGTTGTTCGCCGCGTCGCGCATGACGCTGCGCTCAAGCTCTCGCACCTTGTCCTGCTTGGCTGCCGCCTGAAGCCCCACGAACTCCCGCAGAGCCATCCGGTATTCGGCGGGCGTCTCAATCCCCATCCGTGCAAGGGCTTTCCTCTTCTGCCGAATATCAAAAAGCTGCCAGGGAATGTCACGGGAAGTGCTTCCCTGCTTGTCGAACAGTTCATCGACCAGCTCGGGACGCAAGGAGAGCATCCGGTCATCATCGCCTTTCCATATACCGCGCTCCTGCGCCGCAGAAGGAGACAGGATTATTCTGTTCTCCCCGCGCTTCACCGGCAATACCACGGCCTTGCCACGATAGCCGCTACGGGCAATGGCCTTTTCCGCATCTTCACGGGATTTGAATACGGCGGGCTTGCCGGCCTGTGTCGCATAGGTGGAAACCTCCTCCAGATGCGAATGGGCAAACTCCAGATAGGTTTCGGTCACATCGTCGGCAACGGAAAGAATCTTCTTCCCGAGGCTCTTGGTGCCATCCTTCTCGCTGAGCTTTCTGCCGAGTTCAGCCCAACTGGAACGGTAGAGCCTGTAGTGGGGGAAGGCGGCAAACTCTACGGTCTGGGTGGTCGCCGGTTCTTCGCTGTGCTTCTCGCGCTGATCCCATGCGGGGTATTTCGTCTTGTCCTCTTCCCATTTCGCCATTCGCAGGGCATCCCGAAGCTGCTCGACCTGCTTTTTCTCGCGCACGCGGTCAAGGAATGTCGCGGTTCCGTTCCCGATGGCCCCGGCGATGTTCCGCATAGTCTTCGCCAATGACTTGTCGGCATAGGCCATAGCATCGGCGGCCGCCGCCTGCCCCGCGCGCTTTGCCGTGTTCACCTTGCGCGCCGCGTTCAGGCTGGCATCGGCATCCTCATCCAGCCTGTCAGCCATTTCATTGAGACGCTGTACGGCGGTCTGGGAACGGTCATCCTCATAGGCATCCCGCCGGGCCTTCACCGCTTCCTGAGCCTCGGCCTTATCTCCCTGCGCCAGCTTCAGAAACGCTTCAGCCTGTTCCCGTCCGGTAAACTGGAATCCCGGTACGGCCCCATTGCCACGGAACTTGGAATAATAGCCGCCAAGCTTCTTGGCACTGGACAACAGAGCAAGGTAATCCTCCCGGCTTACCCTGTCTTCAAGACGAACCACGAACAGATCATGTCCTTTCTGCGTATGCTTTGTGGCAATGATTTCTCCGCCAGTGGTCTGGGACGAAGAGGAAAGGACAGGTTCCGCCTTTGTTTTTCGCGTGCTCCTGCTCGCTTCCGCCGCGAGACGGTCAAACTGTTCCCTCTGCTCGAATGAAAGCAGATCACGGGCCTCACCAGCCGTCTTGCCTTCATCCATATGAAACCGGATGAACGACCGAAAATCCTCCAACGTCTTCGGATTCTCGACCGCCTCGCGTTCGGCCTTGCGACGGCTGGCGTATTCTTCGCGCTGCGCCGCGGCGTCTCTGGCGAAATCCGCCAACGTCTGCTCGCTCTGGGCATCCACAATCCTGCGGATGCTGGCGACGGTGGCTTTCCGGTATTCCTCCGGGCCCATACCCATGAATCCGCTGACGGAATACGGCTGCCCAAGAGTAAAGTCGGACAGCATGTCCCGGTACAGCGCATCAACGATATCTGCCTTTTTGTCCCCTTTGTGCCGCCACGCGAACATGGCGCCGCCACGCGCAAGCAAGGCATTGACGGTCATGCCGGACAGTTCGGCACGGACAGCCTCCTCATTTTCCAGCAAAGCCGAAAAACCACGGTGATAGTCCTCAAGGGAAGCCTTCCCGTTCAGGAGAGATTTGTAGAGAGCCCGATGGCGTTCAACGTGTCCAGCGTCTCCGGGTTTGCCGGAAGTCTGCTCCTGCGGTTCCTTTTTCGGACTCTTTTCCGGCGGCTGCCCCTTCGTCTCTTCTTCCGTCTGTGGCTTCTCCGCTTCCCGCTTTTCCGGGTTGTTCGGCGTAGCTTCCGTTTTCATCCCGAAGGCATCGCGGAAGGCCTTGTCCTGCGGTTTCGCAACGCCGGGAATATTACCCGCTTCCGGGGATAATTTGGCGTTCTTGAGGTAGCTCTCGAACGCTTTGACGTATTCGCCCTTCTTCGCGTCCAGCGCCATGCGGAACAGGGCTATGGCCTGCTTGGAGAAATCCTGTACGGGAGCCCGGCCCGTCAACATGTTCACCTGCTTGAGGTAGGTGCCCGGCTCTTTGACGCCGCTCCCCTTGAAACCGACCAGCAGATCCACGGAATCCCTGACGTGTTCTGTGATGTTCCACGGCTTGCCGATGCCTTCGGCCACCAGAATGTGCGGGATGACGGCATCGAGCTTGCCCACGACATCAGCCGGAAGTTTCGCCAATGCCTCGTAACTTCGTGCGATACGACCACGAAGAGCTTCCTCGACAACCATCTTGCCGTCAGGCTTGAGCAGACCGTCGGCTCCGACTAACGCATTGCGCTCGGAACGCTGGATCACGCCATCCTCCATCATCCGTTCGACGACGGCTACGGAAGCGGGCGTATCAAAGTACTCGCGCAGGCTCTCGGCGTCCTTCAATCCGGCGGAGAGCATATCCAGCGTCCGCCTCCCGAACCGTTCGCCGCGAGATTTCCCGGACGCCCGCTTTTCCTTGGCGTCCTTGAAGTCATCGTTCATGGCCGTGACAAGCTGCTGGCGTTCTTCCCGCGACATCCCGCGATCAATTCGGCGCACCAGCATGGTCGAATGCATGGCGTCCACCTGTGCCGGATCAATGCCGAGCCTGTCGGCATTGGCTTTCAGCGCCTCGCGGTACTGTTCGCCCCGTTCGGGGAAGGATTCATAGGCCCGGGCAATGGACATGGCCCGCCCGTTGCCGCCGAGGACGTTGTTGTCATGATCAATGACGGGAGCCCCGTGGTTTGCGTCCACGGACTCCATGAGGAAAGCCGGAACGAGCTTAGCCGCGTTCTCCATGAACTTGGCCCGGCTGCCCGGTTC
>JAXVQY010000158.1:0-12064 GCA_037303805.1 bacterium
GCAGTATCACGTCTGCCATATTTCCACGAAGGAAAGTGTGGACATCATACGTCGGGCCAAGGCCGAAGGCGTGGATATCACCTGTGAGACCGGTCCGCACTATCTGGTACTTTGTGATCGTGATCTTCAGGAAGACGGCCGTTTCAAGATGAATCCTCCCCTGCGGGGAGAGGAGGACAGAGCTGCGCTTGTGGCGGGTATCCTGGACGGTACGGTGGATATGATAGCCACCGATCACGCGCCTCACGAAGTCGAAGCCAAGAGCAAGGGGCTGGAAAAGAGTGCCATGGGCGTCGTCGGACTGGAAACAGCCTTTGCCGTCATGTACACTTTTTTTGTGAAGCCGGGGATACTTTCGCTGGAAAAACTGGTGGAGCTCATGTCCGTGCGCCCTGCGGCACGATTCGGGCTGGGGGCTTTTCTCGAAGAGGGACAGCCGGCCGATCTTGCGGCGTTCGACCTTTCCCGCGAGTGGGTCGTGAATCCCGAGGAGTTTTTCAGCAAGGGGCATGCCACACCGTTTGCCGGGCATACCCTTTCCGGTCGCTGCGTCTTGACGCTTGTGAACGGAGAAGAAGCCTGGAACGGCATGGCGTGACACTCTGAACCGGAGCTTTTTCCGGCGGAGGAACGTCAGACCGAAAGCTGCGCAAAAAAGCTGACTTGACGTTCAACTTGTGGAAAATAATACTTTTTTGAGAAAAGAGACGATTCGTTTTTTGAGGATGACTGTTCTCAGGAGCAGTCTGTTTGGGAAAAACATGGATGGAGACCTGCTCGAAGGATGGTCGCTGCGCGGCGGGGAAAGGCCGGTGTATCGTCTCCCTTTCCCGAATCGGAAATCATCATTTGCGGAGCCAGCATGAAACAGGGAATATATACCATACTTGAGCATACCGCGCTCACGAAGGACGTGTACCGCATGGTGCTCGCCGGCGACACGTCGGCCATGACCATGCCGGGGCAGTTCGTGGAAATCAGTCTTCCGGGCTTTTTTCTGCGTCGTCCCATTTCCGTGTGCGATTACGACGCAACGAGCATCACCCTTATCTATAAAGTCGTAGGGCAGGGGACGGATGCCATGGCGAAGATGGCGAAAGGCGAGACGCTTGACGTCCTGACTGGTCTCGGGCACGGCTTTGACACGGAAAAGTCCGGTGACGCACCTCTTCTGGTGGGCGGCGGCGTGGGGGTACCTCCGCTGTTTCATCTGGCAAAAAGACTTGTTGCCGATGGAAAGAAGCCCGTGGTCATTCTCGGCTTCAACAAGGCCGACGAAATTTTTTATGCCCGTGAATTCGAGGAAGCCGGTGCGCGCGTCATTGTGACCACCGTGGACGGCAGCGTCGGCGTGAAGGGTTTTGTGACCGACGCTCTTCCCGGACATTTTACCTATGTGTACAGCTGCGGCCCCATGCCCATGCTTCGTGCCCTTTATCGGGCCACGCAGGGAACAGGCGGAGAGTTCAGCCTTGAGGAGCGCATGGGATGCGGTTTCGGTGCGTGCATGGGCTGCAGCATCATGACGAAGAAAGGAAGCATGCGCGTGTGCAAGGATGGACCCGTGTTCGACAGGGAGGTACTGGAATGGCAGATCTGAAAGTAACGCTCAGCGGACTGGAACTGGATAATCCGCTCATTCCGGCCAGCGGTACCTTCGGCTACGGCTACGAGTTTGCCGAACTGTACGATATCAATATTCTGGGCTCGTTTTCTTTCAAGGGAACCACGAGGGACCCCCGGTTCGGCAATCCCACGCCGCGTATAGCGGAAACCCCTTCCGGCATGATCAATGCCGTGGGCATGCAGAATCCCGGCATAGACAGGGTCATTTCCGAGGAGTTGCCGCGCCTTAAAACATGTTTCCGCAAGAAGGTCATCGCCAACATCGGCGGATTTTCCGTGGATGAGTACGCGGAATGCTGTTCGCGCATTGATCGGGAAGAGCAGGTGGGCATCATTGAAGTGAATGTAAGCTGCCCCAACGTGCATAACGGCTGCATGAGCTTCGGTACCGATCCGCTCGGAGTGTCCGCGGTGACGAAGGCCGTGAAGGCCGTGACCACAAAGCCTGTCTATATCAAGCTCTCGCCCAACGTCACCGATATCGTTCCTCTTGCCGTCGCGGCCGCAGAAGCCGGAGCCGACGGCATAAGCCTCATCAATACGCTGCTCGGCATGCGTATAGATCTGAGGACGAAAAGACCGGTCATCGCCAACAAGATGGGAGGATTTTCCGGCAGCGCCATACTGCCCGTGGCTCTGCGCATGGTCTATCAGGTGTATGAAGCCGTCAAACTGCCCATCATGGGCATGGGCGGCGTGACTTCGGCGCGCGACGTGGTGGAAATGATGCTGGCGGGTGCTACGGCCGTACAGATAGGTGCGGCCAATCTGGTCGATCCCTGGGCATGCCCGAAGATTCTTGCCGATCTGCCGGGAGTCATGGAGCAGTACGGCATAACATCCCTCAGAGACATCATCGGAGGAGCGCACTGATGCATAAGCTCAATAAGGACGTCATGGTCGCCTGTGATTTCAGCAGCAGAGCGGAGGTCATGGACTTTCTCGGTCTTTTCACCGAGGAAAAGCCTTTCGTGAAAATCGGCATGGAACTGTATTATGCCGAAGGGCCGGATATCGTGCGCGCCGTCAAGGCACGCGGACACAAGATTTTTCTCGACCTCAAGCTGCACGATATCCCCAACACCGTACGCAAGGCCATGGCCGTGCTTTCTTCGCTGGATGTGGACATGTGCAATCTGCATGCCGCGGGTACCGTTCCCATGATGCAGGAAGCCCTGAAGGGGCTTACCCGCCCCGACGGCACCAGACCTCTGCTCATCGCCGTGACGCAGCTTACTTCGACGAGTGAGGAACGCATGCGCGAGGATCTGCTTATCGAGCGTCCCATGGAGGAAGTGGTCATGCATTATGCCTCTCGTGCCCGGGAAGCCGGTCTGGACGGCGTGGTCTGTTCCCCGCTGGAAGCCGGGAAGGTGCATGAAGTCTGCGGCAGCGGATTTCTTACCGTCACGCCCGGCGTGCGTTTTGCCGACGGCGAGAAGGGGGATCAGGTGCGGGTGACCACACCGGCCCGTGCCCGTGAACTCGGGTCCGATTTCATTGTGGTGGGACGTCCCATCACGCAGGCTGCCGATCCCGTGGCAGCCTATCGCCGCTGCGTCAGCGAATTTCTCGGGTGACATTGCCGGACGGAAAAAAGTTCTTTTCCGGCAGCGTATGCCCTGTACGCGGTCTGTGCGGAGCCCTGAACCGGTCTTGAGACGTTCCGGATACGCCGCGTACAATACGGGCCGTTTCGTTCCCTTCGAACGGCGACCCCTGTTTCAGCCTTTTCCCGCAGGGAGAGGCGTACCTCAGCTATAAGGAGTCATCCTCATGGAGTCCCGTGAAAAGCTTATCGCCAAAGATCTGCTTTCCATCAGGGCGGTGTTTTTCCGTCCCGACGAACCCTTCATCTGGGCCAGCGGCATCAAGAGCCCGGTTTACTGCGACAACCGTCTTACCCTGACCGCTCCCGAAGTGCGCAACGACGTGGAAAACGCCCTTGCTGCCGTAGTGCGCGAGGAATATCCCTCGTGCGAAGTGCTCATGGGTACCAGCACCGCCGGTATTGCCCATGCCGCCATTGTGGGCCACATCATGGGCATGCCCATGGGCTATGTGCGTTCCAGCGCCAAGGATCACGGCCGCGGTAATCAGATAGAGGGACGTCTCGAACCCGGTCAGAAGGTCGTGGTCATCGAAGACCTTATTTCCACGGCGGGCAGTGTGCTTGAAGTGGTCAAGGTCCTGCGTGAGGCCGGAGCCGACGTCCTCGGTGTGGCCAGTATTTTCACCTACGGCATGAAGAAGGGCCTCGACCGTCTGGCCGAAGCGGGCGTGAAGAATGTTAGCCTGACCAACTTCGACACCATTGCTGAGGTGGCCGCGGAAATCGGCTACATCCGCAAGGAAGACGTGGCCCGTCTCATAGCCTTCCGGAACAATCCTTCCGACGAGAGCTGGATCGGAGCGTAATTATATGGAAAGCGTTATCGACATCCGGGACCTTTCGACTCAGGATATTGAAAAACTTCTGGCTACGGCCTTGGATATCATTGCCGATCCCGGAAAGTACGCTCAGAAGTGCCGCGGAAAGAAGCTCGCCACCCTGTTCTTCGAGCCTTCCACCCGTACCAGACTCAGCTTTGAAGCCGCCATGTACGAACTCGGCGGCAATGTGCTCGGCGTTTCCGAAGCGCAGAGCTCTTCCGCTTCCAAGGGCGAGAGTGTGGCCGACACGGTGAGAGTGGTGAGCTGCTATGCCGACATCATTGCCATGCGCCATCCCAAGGAAGGTGCGCCTCTTGTAGCCGCCATGAATGCTTCCGTCCCCGTCATCAACGCTGGCGACGGCGGACATAATCATCCTACGCAGACGCTGGCCGACCTGCTCACCATCTGGAGAGAAAAGGGTCGTCTGGATAACATGGTCATCGGCCTGTGCGGCGACCTCAAGTTCGGCCGCACCGTGCATTCTCTCATTGCGGCCATGTCCCGGTACAGCGGTGTGAAGTTCGTGCTCATCTCCCCTGAGGAACTGCGTCTTCCCGGGTACGTCCGCAAGGATGTGATGGACCGCAACGGCATTGCCTATGAGGAGACCACGGATCTCGTGGCCGCCATGCCTTCCCTGGACGTGCTGTACATGACCCGCGTTCAGAAGGAACGTTTCTTCAACGAAGCCGACTATGTACGCCTGAAGGACAGCTATGTGCTCACGCCCGACAAGCTGAAGGACGCCAAGAGCGATATGTGCATCATGCATCCGCTGCCCCGCGTGAACGAAATCTCCGTTGCCGTGGACAAGGACCCGAGAGCGGCCTATTTCCGCCAGGTGCTCAACGGAAAATACATGCGCATGGCGCTCATCATGAAACTGCTGGGGGTGAACTAACATGGTCATCGACGCAATTTCCAACGGCATCGTCCTCGACCATATCAAGGCCGGCCGCAGCATGGAGCTGTATCATATTCTCAACCTCGACAAGCTTCAGTGCTCCGTGGCCGTTCTGAAAAACGTGACCAGCAGAAAAATGGGCCGCAAGGACATCATCAAGATCGACGAGATCATTGATCTGAACTTCGATGTGCTCGGCTACGTGGATCCCGGCATTACCGTAAGCATTGTGCGTGACGGCAAACTTGACCGCAAGTTCAGCGTGGAACTTCCCGAACGGGTGACCAACGTCATCCGCTGCAAGAATCCCCGCTGCATCACGTCCACGGAACAGGAACTTCCGCAGATCTTCAAGCTGACCGACAGGGAAAAGCGGGTGTACCGCTGCATCTACTGCGAAAGCAGAGCCAAGGGCGGAGACTGATCATTTCTTCGTCGGAACATGACACATGAAAGCGGAGTATTCGCAGTGGCGGATACTCCGCTTTGTCTTCAGGGAAAATAAACCTGTTTTCAGCCTGTTTCGAGCTGTCTTTTAGAGACGGAAATCCCGGAGTCGGAAACAGTCGGTGCAGGGAAGTTTTTTTCGTGATTTTTCCCGTCGTTTTTTTACGTGAAAAATGTTTCAGCCTCTTGACATTGCCTGATGCACAAGGCATCCTCGCCCATCGTTCATACAGGTTCGGATGTTCCGTACCGTGGTGTTTTTCGGAGTTGCTCTGAGCATGATTATTGATAGTTTTGAGCGTGGTTCCCGGTATTCTCTCGGTCCGCTCTGGAGCGCCCTTTTCCCTGAGCTGATGAAGCTTGTCGGTCAGGGTGAATCTCTGCCGGACGGTCGTTATCCTCTGGTCGGAGGTCCAGAACAGGGCGGAGTCATGGTTTCCGTGGAAACGTATGAGCCCCGTCAGGAATCTCAGGCCCGTTATGAAAGCCATGAGGTCATGGCCGACATTCAGGCCGTACTGGCCGGAGACGAGTATCTTGACATGTTTCTCCTTCACGGAGGAGAAGAAGAAAGTATGCGCGATGTGCAGCGTGATCTCGTATTTTACGCGGAAAAGCCCGCGTTTACGTCCCGCGTTCATCTGCGGCCGGGCATATTTGCCCTTGTGCTGCCCAGTGAAGCACACATGCCCTGTCTCAGGGCAGGAAGCGACAGAGTGAAAAAGCTGGTGGTCAAGATACCGGTAAAAGAGTTGCCGGTCCCGTCTTTCAGTTAACCTGTATTTTCCCGGAGGGACAAGGTCCTTTCGGCAATCCGGAGTGTCCGGCCGGTCCGGCCACTCGTGCAGCCCCATTGCCTTACGCTCCTCCCGACTCAGGTCGGCAGGGAGTCTTTCAGGAGCAGATTATGGATGTTTTTGATCAGGCCACGGAACTGGAACGAATTGAACGTGAATCCGCACTGCGTCAGGCCGCCAATGTCGGGTATCAGGAAGGTCCTGAATGGATCGACGGGAAACCCTGCTGCCGTGAATGCGGTGAGCCTATCCCCGAAGCCCGGCTCAAGGCTATTCCCGGCGTGGGTCTCTGTCTCGCCTGTCAGGAAGAATGGGAGAAGGAACGCCAGTAGGCCTCTGCGCTGAACGTGCCGTCATATCCGCCGTATCTTCGGATACGACGGATTTTTGTTTAATCCGTGCTTTTCAGAGCGGACAAGAACATGGAAAGGATGCTTTTCCTTTTTATGCTTCAATCCAGTCACAGGCGGCTTTCAAGGCTCGATCCCCGAGGACCTCAAGCCAGGGAGGCAGAATCATGGCGTTGAAGGTCGGCATGGTGAGCCTGGCGTGATGCAGAAAGAAGGATTCGTCCTCAGATTCATCAGGGTGGAAAAGAGCTCCGTAACGACGGTCTCCGAGCAGGGGAAAGCCCATGGCTGAACAGTGGGCGCGGATCTGGTGCCGGGCTCCTTTGAGTATGGTGCATCCGGCCAGGCTGACGATCTCCGGAACCCTGCCGGTCCAGTCGTGCTGTCGCAGACCGAGTTGACGGGAGACGACGGCGGCATCCAGAACGAGAAGCGGCTCGATATGGGTATGACGACGTCTGTCCGGGTGGTCGGTCAGTTCTACAAGAACGCGGGACCTGTTTTTGAGGATGAGACTCTGGGTCGCGGTCATGGCATGAGGGAGAGAGCCTTCCAGAAGTGCCAAATAACGTTTGACCGTAAGACCGTTGTCTTGAGCTTCCCGGTATAGCCGTTCTCCCTCGGCATCCAGAGCCGCCAGAGTGATCCCGGAAGTCGGATAATCCAGCCTGTTCAGAAGCCGGGCTTCCGCTTGTCCGTCGAGAAGGACGGGCAGAAGATCCTGAAAACAGGATCCGGGTTTTCCGGCCAGGGCTTCCGTATGCATGGCCGCAGGCTTGTACAGGGCCGCCAGATGCGGCGTTTGCCGAACAAGCCGGGCCTTGTCTTCCGGAAAGAGACAGGATGGGGCCGGACAGAGGCTGACGGCTCCGTTGTTCGAGACGGGCTTGACGGAAACATCGGCAGCCGTCGCAGAGGTTCCGGCGGAAAGATCCACCACGTCCCCCGTACGAGTCTTATAGGCGGCCGAAACGCGACGTCCGTTGACTGTGACAAGTCCGAGTTCGCAGAGACGTCGGCGTCCCCGAAGTCCCATGTCCGGGGCAAGGCGTTCGAGCACGTGGTCGAGGCGACGTTCGTTTTCTTCGCCGGAAACAATCAGACGCTGTGTCGTCATTCTTCGCTTATCCATCCTTCGGGGCGCGGTTCTCCCTCGTACCATATCTGCGACATGGTCAGCCCCTGAGGAGGAGCCGTGAAGGGAGCTTTGCGTCTGTCGCAGGATTCCAGCAGGGCGGGGATGGCCTCGGGATCGAAACGGCCTCGACCGCAGGCCACCATGAGTCCCACGAGATTGCGCACCATCTGTTTGAGAAAGCCGTTGCCTTCGAAACGTACGTCTATCTGACGGCAGCCTTCGGGAATTGCAGCGGAAGGTGTGCGCGCAGGGGTGCGCGTAATGCTGAAAAGAGTACGTACCGTGCTTTTGTGCGGGGTACCGGCATTTTGAAGCGCCGCAAAATCATGCGTACCTGTCAGGTGCGCGGCGGCGGCATCGAATCTGTCAAGATCGAGCGGACCGCAGGCCCACACGAAGGGGTAGAGCTTGGGCGGGGTACACAGGTGATCAAGCCACAGGGAATAGGTATAGGCTTTTCGTTTCACGCTGAAGCATGCATCGAAACTGTCGGGGACGATACGGGCATCCAGTACCCGGATGTCGCGGGGCAGCAGCGTATTCAGGGCAAGCTGCCAGCGCACGTGAACACGGTCTTCCGGAATATCGCAGTGGGCAACCTGCGCATCGGCATGGACGCCCGCGTCGGTACGGCCTGCTCCCTGCACATGCGTGGGGCGACCGGCCACATGGGAAACGGCATCGGCAACGAAGGCCTGTACGGTGGGCGGATCTTCCCGATCCTTCCATGCCTGGATCTGCCAGCCGTGGTAATGGGTTCCTACATAGGCAAGAGTGAGTCGGAGACGCGGCATTACAGTTTCACCAGTTCTACGGTACAGGGTGCGAGGGGAATGCCCAGAAAAAGTTCGCCCATCCGGGTAAACCGGGGAACATCGTCGGTGGTGAGAAAGCGCACTGATCCGGGACAGAGAGGCATGCCGACGTCGGGTCCGGCTCCGCGGGCCAGATGTTTTTTCTGAAGAAGGTTGCGCACTTCCCGGGCCGTGTTGCCCGCAGAGTCCACCAGAGTGACGCCTTCCCCCACGACATGGGCAATGGCATTGCGCAGCAGAGGAAAATGGGTGCAGGCGAGCACCAGCGTGTCGGGTACTTCCAGTCCCTGTGCTCGGGGATCGCGGAAAATGGGGTCAAGGTAGCGGGCGGCAAGGCCTTCGGCCAGCGGTCCTTCCAGCAGACCGTCTTCCGCCATGGAAACGAAAAGCGGGCAGGCCAGTGCGGAAATACGAGCTTCAGGCATCCGTCGGAGAATGGCGTGTTCATAGGCGCGTCCCCGAATGGTACCGCTGGTGGCGATGACCGCAATGAAGCCGCTGCGCGTAGCCCGGCAGGCAGCTTCGGCACCGGGCTCCACGACGCCCACTACGTCGATGTCGGGATGGGCTTCCTGTACCAGTGCCAACGCCGCTGCCGTAGCCGTGTTACAGGCTATGACAAGCAGCTTGACGCCTCGGGAAACCAGACAGTCCGCCGCTTCCAGAGCATAGCGCTGTACGGTTTCCACGCCTTTTGTGCCGTACGGCATACGCGCCGTGTCGCCCAGATAGAGAAAGGATTCGTTGGGAAGCTGCTCCCGCAGTGCGCGCAGTACCGTCATGCCGCCCACGCCGGAATCGAAAAGACCGATGGGCATCTCTCGCCGGGATGTCAGGCTGGAAGACAGGCCCTGTGTGGTTATCATGTGCTCCTCGCATCGTTAGGAAAGTCGGTGATCTCCTGTTCCTATCGCGCGGGTACGGTACAGGTCAATGCCGACTTTTCTTCCCTGCCGCAGGTATTTTTCCGCAGCGGCGTTTTTTGTGCCGGAACCGTCTTGACAAGACCGGGGAACTGTAACAAACACAGTACAAGGAATCCCGGCCATGCTGCCGGTTTACCCCAGGCCCTTGAGGGCCAGTGATTTCTTGATGTTTTGAGGGCTTTTTGCATGAGTTCCGCTTCGGTCACTCTCAGAGGTACAGTTTCTCCCCTTGAAGGCGGCCCCTGCCGCGTCGCACTTCTTGACAGCGAAGAACAGGAATGGCCCATCTTCCCTCGTGGAGCAGGGTCGGATCTGGCAGAAATGGTCGGCTCTCCCGTCGAATTGTTTTGCAATATCATGGAGGAAGGCCAGCATCAGATCTATGTGCGTTCCTATAAGTTCCTTGACGAGGCCGATAACGATCCTTGGCTCTGACGGATCTGTGCAGATTTTCTGCCTGACGCACTGATTTCCCGCAAGGCATGATGCCTCGACGGGCCTTTGTGTGCATGTCGTTGAAACAGCGAAGTGCACGCTGTGCCGACGTCGTTATGCATCCTGTTCCGACTGGGAAATTCGTGTTCTCTTTTGCTGCGTCTTGAAACGGACTTCCGGAGTGCGTATGGATATCGTTCATGTCGGCCGCCTTGAACTCGGCAAGGGCCGTCCCTGCATCATTGTTCCGTTGACTTCGTCCGCTCTTGCCGATCTGCTGGGTGAAGCCCGCGCTCTTGTTGATCTGCCTGCCGATATGGCCGAATGGCGTGTGGATATGTTCGGCTCGGGTGATGTGGACGAAACGGCAGCTCTGCAGGCGTTGGCGGAACTCAAATCCGCGCTTTCCGTCCCTCTGCTCGTCACCTTCCGTACGGCAGCGGAAGGCGGGAATCGTTTCCTGAGCGATGAAGGCTATGTTTCTCTCTGCAGAAGGCTCTGTGAAAGCCGCCTGCCCGATCTGCTCGACGTCGAGGCTTTTCTTCGTTCCGGCAAGTCGAAGGATATCATTGCCTGCGCTCATAGCTGCGGCGTGTCCGTCGTCGCCAGCAACCATGACTTTCATGCAACTCCATCCAAAGACGAAATTGTTCGTCGTCTTCTCTACATGCAGGATGAGCTTGACGCCGATATTATGAAGATCGCCGTCATGCCCCGTTGCAGAGCGGATGTTCTTACGCTCCTCGCCGCTACGGAAGAGGTGTCCTCCCGAGCTCATCGCCCCGTCATCACCATGAGCATGGGCCCTTTGGGCGTCATAAGCAGAGTCTGCGGACAGACCTTCGGCAGCGCTGCCACATTCGGTGCCGCCCAGGCCGCCAGCGCTCCCGGTCAGATGGACGTACGTGCTCTTCATGCCGTCCTTGCCGCGCTTGACGCCGCCTGCAATGCAGGTTGATGGCGGCATAACATATCGGAAGAAGATTATTGTTTCCGGGAGCTCTTCGGGCCGTCTCAAAAGAGATCGGCTCTGTGCAAGGGTATCTTTGAACGGGAGTCTGACACGGCGCTTCGGCTTGGAAAAGAGTTGATTTCGACAGCGCAGAGCATATTTTTCAAAAAAGTTTTACTTTTCCCCCTAGACGGGGCGCAAAACGGAATTACCTATTGCGTGTAAGAGTTGAGCCGCAAGGCCGCTCTTCCCCTAATATGTGCAATGTCTGAGGAGGAAATATAGTATGGGCAAGATTATTGGTATCGACCTTGGCACCACCAACAGCTGCGTTTATGTGATGGAAGGCAAGGAGCCCAAGTGCATCTCCAATCCCAATGGCGGCCGGACCACCCCGTCCATCGTCGCTTTTACTGATAAGGAACGTCTGGTGGGTGAAACCGCCAAGCGTCAGGCTGTCACCAACCCCGACCGCAACATTATCGACGTCAAGCGTCTGATGGGCCGTCGCGCCGATTCTCCCGAAGTGCAGCACTGGATGCAGCACGCTCCCTACGCCATCGTGGCTTCCGCCAACGGCGACGCCGCCGTGCGTGTGGACGGTCATGACTACAGCCCTCAGGAAATTTCCGCGGTCATTCTCGGCCAGCTCAAGAAGGATGCCGAAGCCTACCTCGGCGAACCTGTGACCGAAGCCGTCATCACCGTGCCTGCCTACTTCAATGATGCTCAGCGTCAGGCCACCAAGGACGCCGGCAAGATCGCCGGCCTGGACGTGAAGCGTATCATCAACGAACCTACGGCCGCTTCTCTGGCTTACGGCTTTGACCGCAAGGCCAATGAAAAGATCGCCGTGTACGACCTCGGCGGCGGTACCTTCGATATCTCCATCCTCGAAGTCGGCGACAACGTCGTTGAAGTGCGCGCCACCAACGGTGATACCTTCCTCGGCGGTGAAGACTTCGACCAGCGCATCATCCGTTACATGGTGGATGAATTCAAGGGTCAGTACGGCATTGATCTGTCGCAGGACCGCATGGCTCTGCAGCGTCTGAAGGAAGCCGCTGAAAATGCGAAGAAGGAACTTTCCAACTCTCTGGAAACGCAGATCAACCTGCCCTTCATTACCGCTGATGCGTCCGGCCCCAAGCATCTCATGATGACGCTGACCCGCGCAAAGCTCGAACAGATGGTCATGGATCTGGTGGAACGCTCCATCGAACCCTGCCGCAAGGCTC
>JAXVQY010000159.1:0-4669 GCA_037303805.1 bacterium
ACAGACTCTTATAGGGTCAAATCAAACCGCCCCTTGAAGGGGCGGTCCTGACTTTCTACATCTGAGGCTTGAAATCCATGAGCACCAACACTGAAAAATCCACCGGCATTCTGCACTGGCTTGACGAGAACTTTGAAAATATTTTTCTGGTTTCAGGCCTTCTTGCCATCATTTTCTTCATCACCTGGCAGGTCATCTACCGCTATTTCATCACGCCCCTCGTCGAACGTGCCGGCGCTGCGGTATGGACCGAAGAAATTTCCCGCTACATCTTCATCTGGATCTCCTACATTGCCGTGAGCGTGGCCATACGCAAGCGCAGCTCCATCCGAATCGACTTCGTGTATCAGATGCTGCCTCCGCGTCTCCAGCGCATCAGCTGGATCTTCGTGGAAATCATTTTCCTCATGCTCACCCTCACCAGCACCTATTACGGATGGGGCCAGATCGAACGTCTCCAGCGCTTCCCCCAGCATACGGCGGCCATGCGCATTCCGTTCCTCATTCCCTATCTCATTCTGCCTCTCGGCTTCGGTCTCATGAGCCTGCGGCTCGTGCAGTCCATGATCAAGCAGATCAAGGTCACGGGCGTTCTGGATTCCATCATCGGTGCTGTCGTCGCGGTGGCGGTCATGTCGCCCTGTGTGCTCGCCGAATACATTGATCCCGTTCCCGCCCTGTTTGGCTACTTCCTCATCTTCTGCGTCACCGGCGTTCCCATTGCCATCGGCCTCGGCATGTCCGCGCTGACCACCATTCTCTGTGCCGACACGCTGCCCATCGAATATCTGGCCCAGGTGTCCTTCACCTCGCTGGACAGCTTCCCCACCATGGCCATTCCGTTCTTCATCGCCGCCGGCGTGTTCATGGGCGCGGGCGGACTTTCCCAGCGTCTGCTCGGACTCGCCGACGAACTCGTGGGCGGCATGTACGGCGGCATGGCGCTGACCACCGTGGCCACCTGCATGTTCTTCGGCGCCATCAGCGGCTCCGGCCCCGCCACCGTGGCGGCCATCGGCGCCCTGACCATTCCCGCCATGGAAGAACGCGGCTACAGCAAAACCTTTGCGGCGGCCACTGTGGCGGCCGCAGGCGCCATCGGCGTCATGATTCCTCCCAGCAACCCGTTCGTGGTGTACGGCATTGCCGCGCAGGTTTCCATCGGCGACCTGTTCATCGGCGGCATCGTTCCCGGCGTGCTCACCGGCGCCGTGCTCATGGGCTATTCCTACTACGCCGCCCGCAAGAACAACTGGCGCGGCTCCGCCCGCACCCGCACCGTGGGCACCGTGACCCGCGCCGTGTGGGACGCCAAGTGGGCCCTGCTGGTTCCCGTCATCGTGCTCGGCGGCATCTACGGCGGCCTCATGACCCCCACCGAAGCCGCGGCCGTGGCCGCCTTCTACGGCCTCATCGTGGGCGTGTTCATCTACCGCGAACTGGATTTCCGCAAGGTGTGCGCCTGCTGCGTGGAAGCCTGCGAAACCTCGGCCGTCATCATCGTGCTCATGGCCATGGCCACCCTGTTCGGCAACATCATGACCATTGAAGACGTGCCCGGCACCATCGCCCGCGCCATTCTTGCCTTCACCAGCAGCAAGATCGCCATCCTGCTCATCATCAACGTGCTGCTGCTCATCGTGGGCGTGTTCATGGAAGCTCTGGCCGCCATCGTCATCCTGGTGCCCATCCTCCTGCCCATCGTGACCGGCGTGGGCGTGTCGCCCCTGCACTTCGGCATCATCATGGTGGTCAACCTGGCCATCGGCTTCCTCACCCCGCCCGTGGGCGTCAACCTCTTCGTGGCGAGCGGCATCTCCGGAACCCGCATCGAGCAGATCGCCAAGGCCAGCCTGCCCATGATCGCCCTGATGATCGCCGTGCTGCTGCTCATCACCTACATCCCGGCCATTCCTCTCTGCCTGGTCGGCGGAGCGGGATAGTCCCGGCTAACCCGGCAACCTAAGGACCTTCCCGGGAAAATCCCGGGAAGGAGTCTCCCTCCTCACCTATTTCAGGAGCCCTATGCTCCCGGAGCCTGCGCCCGAAAGGCACGGTCCGAAACGAACCTTCAAGGAGTTCACATGAGTGCCATTGAAATGCTCAACCCCGAAGCCTGTGAATGCCATTCCCCGCAGGAACAGCGCATCTTTGATGAACAGCACGGCAAGAAGGATAAATACTACGACACGCATGCCCGCGTGTTCGATCTCATCGCCAAATTCGAAGGTCAGACTCCCGTCATCGACGTGGAACGCGCCCTGTACTTCACCCAGTCCATGAAGGAAACCGAAGGTCAGTCCCTCGTGCTCCGCTGGGCCAAGGCGCTCATGCACATCGCCAAGAACATGACCGTGGAAGTCGAAGACGGTCAGCTGCTGCTCGGCCGCGCCGGTTCCAAGATCGGCCGTTACGGCATCCTGTATCCTGAACTCGACGGCGACTTCCTCGACATCGCCGTGCGCGACCTGCCCACCCGTGAGCAGTCCCCCGCCACCATCAGCCCCGAAGACGCCAAGATCGTCATGGAGGAGATCGCTCCTTACTGGAAGGGCAAGACCTATCACGAAGCCCTGAACAAGGCTCTCCCCGAATGGGTGCACAAGCTCACCTACGTGGACGATGAAGGCCTCATCTCCCGCTTCGTGGTGAACGAAACCTCTTCCTTCCGTTCCTCCATCCAGTGGGTGCACGACTACGAGAAGGTGCTCAAGCGCGGCTTCAACGGCATCAAGGCCGAAGCCGAAGCCAAGCTGGCCGCTCTTGATCCCGCGAGCCCCGTGGATCAGGCCGACAAGCGTCCCTTCCTGGAAGCCGTGGTCATCGTGTGCGACGCCATCGTTCTGTGGGCTCGCCGCTACGCCGCCAAGGCCCGCGAAGTTGCCGCCGCCACCACGGATCCCGTGCGCAAGGCCGAACTTCTGAGAATGTCCGAAATCGCTGAAAAGGTGCCTGCGGAACCCGCGAGCAACTTCTATGAAGCCGTGCAGTCCCAGTGGTTCGTGCAGATGTTCTCCCGCATCGAACAGAAGACCGGTACCACCATCTCCAACGGTCGTATGGACCAGTACTTCTATCCCTACTACAAGCAGGACATGGAAGCCGGCGTTCTGACCGATGAAAAGGCCATGGAACTTCTGGAATGCATGTGGGTCGGCATGGCCGAATTCATCGACATGTACATTTCTCCTCAGGGCGGCGCCTTCAACGAAGGCTATGCTCACTGGGAAGCCGTGACCATCGGAGGACAGACCAAGGACGGCGTGGACGCCACCAACGAACTGACCCACCTGTTCCTGCGCTCCAAGCGTGAATTCCCCCTGCACTATCCTGACCTCGCCGCCCGCGTGCATTCGCTCTCTCCTGACGAATACCTGTGGGACGTGGCCGAAACCATCAAGTACGGCTCCGGCTTCCCCAAGCTCTGCAACGACGAAGAAGTCGTGCCGCTGTACGCCTCCAAGGGCGGTACCTTTGAAGAAGCTCTGGACTACGCCGTGTCCGGCTGCACCGAAACCCGTATGCCCAACCGCGATACCTACACCTCCGGCGGTGCGTACACCAACTTCGGCGCTGCTCTGGAAATGGCTCTGCGTCAGGGCAAGATGAAGAAGTACGGCGACGAGCAGCTCGGCGTGAAGACTCCCGATCCCCGCACCTTCAAGACCTGGGACGACATGTGGGAAGCCTACAAGGCTCAGCAGGATCTGTTCCTGCGCGCCACGTTCACCCAGCAGTACATCGTCACCAAGGTTCGCGCCGAACACTTCGCCCAGCCCATGGGCTCCGCTCTGCACGATCTGTGCATGAAGTACTGCCTCGACCTGCACACCCGCATCATCCCCGAAGGCGCCAACTTCGGCTACTTCGAATTCATGGGCTTCGGCACGGTCATCGACTCCCTGGCCGCCATCAAGAAGCTGGTGTTTGAAGAAAAGCGCATCACCATGGATCAGCTCCTTGAAGCCATGGATCACAACTGGGTGGGCTACGAAGACATCCAGCAGCTCGTGAAGAGCTGCCCCTGCTACGGCAACGACGATCCCTATGCCGACGAAATCGGCAAGGCCATCGACCGCATCTGCGTGGAATTCGCCCAGAAGTACTCCCCCGAAATGGGCATCAACAACGACGTGCGCTACGTGCCCTTCACCTCCCACGTGCCTTTCGGCAAGGTGGTGAGCGCCACGCCTAACGGCCGTACCGAATGGTTCCCGCTGTCCGACGGTTCTTCCGCCTCCCACGGCGCGGACGTGAATGGTCCTACCGCCATTCTGCTCTCCAACTACAAGACCAAGAACTACGGCCTGCGTAACCGTGCTGCTCGCCTCCTGAACATCAAGTTCACTCCCAAGAGCGTGGAAGGCGAAGCCGGCACCGAAAAGCTGGTGCAGTTCATCCGCACCTGGTGCGACCTCAAGCTGTGGCATCTGCAGTTCAACGTGCTCAATCAGGAAACCCTGCTTGCCGCTCAGAAGGATCCGCAGAAGTACCGCAACCTCATCGTTCGTGTGGCCGGTTACAGCGCCTACTTCGTGGACCTGTCGCCCGACCTTCAGAATGACCTGATCGCCCGTACCGATCACGACGATCTGTAGTAGACAAGGGGCCTGATGCCCCGCCGGCTTCTCCTCCTTGCCGGGGAGGAGCCGGTTTTCTTTTATCGGAA
>JAXVQY010000160.1:0-3506 GCA_037303805.1 bacterium
GGAAGCTGGAGAGATAGCCATGAACGGTCCCACCTGCGAATACTGCGGCCGCTGACTCTGTGTATGCCCCAGTTATCGGCTTCATGTGGTGCAAACCTTCGGTCCGCGCGCCCGCATCGACCTGGCCCGCGCCGTGGCCTCCGGCGAACTCACCCCCGGCGAACGCTATCATGAAGCCATCAAAAGCTGTATGCAGTGCCTAGCCTGCACGGAAATATGCGGTAAGGGTGTGGACGGAGCACAAATCATTCTCGATGCCCGTCTGGCCGAAGGCGACGGCAAAATGACGATGAAGCGTCGTCTGGAGAAGCTGGTCACCTGCGCACTGCTTCCACGGCGGGAACTGACACGCAAAGTCATCCGTGCCTGCTCCTTCTTTCAGTGGCTTTTCCCGCTGGATCGATGCGGCAGCATACGGCATCTGCCTGATGCTCTGTGCGGAGCTGCGGGCAAGCGCAGTATGCCGAACCTCGCTCCGAAATCGCTGTTCGATCTTCTGCCAGAACGGATCATGCCGGCCGACGATGTCACGCAGATCGGCGAAGTGGCACTTTTCACCGGCTGCTTCGGCGGTCTTGTCAATGTGGAAGCCTCTCTGCGACTGGTCAATGCGCTTACGGCCCGCGGTTATACCGTGTTTCTGCCCCGCGCCCAGTCCTGCTGCGGCGCTCCGGCTCAGCTCAGCGGTTTCGGAGAGGCCTTTGAAAAGGCACAGGAGCATAACGCAGAAGTATTCGCCGCCTGCGGCGACATGCCTGTACTTACCCTGTGCGCCACCTGCCACCGGACTCTTTCACGAGAATATACCCTGGCCGGAAAGGAACTTGCCGGGCGCATCATGGATGCAGCGGTGTTCCTGCGCCGTCACGATGCACGATACGGCTTCGACTCTCCGCTACCTCCTCTTCCCGCAGCTGCGCTGCTTCGTCAGAGAGAGAGACCTGTCAGTGCTTCCGATCCTCTCATCGTGGCCGTACATGACCCTTGTCACTTCCGGCTCGACATGCAGGTGAAGCGCTCCATCCGCGAGGAACTCGTCTCAAAGCCCTGGATAAGACTCGTGGAACTGCCCGATCCCGGCGCCTGCTGCGGCGGCGGTGGCATATCCAGCCTGAAAAATCCCGACATCGCCGATGAACTCGGCGAGGCCAGAGCACGTGCCGTCATCGAAAGCGGTGCCGACATTGTGACCGCCCAGTGCCCCGGCTGTGTGCTCCAGCTCAACAATCACCTGAAGCGCCTCAAGGCTGCGGCCAGAGCCTGCCATACTCTTGAACTCATCGGAAAATGAAAGACGACGGAAAAACGTCCTGTAATCAAAGGCCTCGAGGAAAAATTTTTCCTCGAGGCCTTTATCTCTGTTGTCTTTCTAGCGGCGTTCCAGAATGAGCATGGTAAGCGGCGGAAGATAAAGTGTGATGTCCTGAAGATCTATGCCGGTGGCAGCATCACTGAAGTGCTCTGTCGGCGGGGTATGGGGGACGAGATTGCCGCAGCCGCCGAATCGGGGTTCATCCGAGGACATGATTTCCACGTACTTACCGGGCGCCACACGGAAACGAAAGTCCGGCTCCGGCCGTGTTTCGTGGAAATTGAAGGCAAAAAGCAACTTGCCCCGAGAAAACGCAAGGAGTCTCTTATCCTCATGAATGAAGCGAAATTCCGGGCTCTTTGCAAAATCACGGCGGTGTCTGTCCACGATTTCCTTCATCTGCGCCTTGTCCCAGCGGGCGAGCGCCGCATAGAAGGAAAGCTGATCTTCCGCAAGTTGCCATTGACGATGAGCATGTTCCTGATCGTCAAGCCACTCGGGATGACCGAATTCCGCTCCCATGAAATTGAGATAGCCCGCATCCGCAGACATGAGCGTAATACCCCTCATAAGTCGATAAAGAGCCACACCGCGCGTTTCGTTCCACGTGGCATTGAAAGGACTCATACGGGTATACATGGAATCACCTACGAGCCTCCAGATCATGGCATCGTCTCCGTTGATGCACTGATCATGACACTCCACATAGCTGATCGTCCGGTCATAGGGGCGATGATTGGTCATCTCATACCACAGCCGCCCCATGGCGGACGGAGCCTTCACGTACTTGCCCCAGAAATCGGGCAGTCCCATGGCGAAACGGTAGTCGAAGCCGAGACCGCCCTGTTCCGGGCGGCAGGTCAGGCCTGGCATACCGCTGAACTCCTCGGCAATGGTCACGGCCGCAGGATCAAGTTCATGAATGAGCTCATTGGCAAGACACAGATACAGCTCTCCGTGTACATTGGTACGACGACTGCCGTCGGGAGCGTAAAAGCAGCGCCCTACATGCTCGAAGGTATCTCCTATGCCGTGATCGGTATACAGCATGTTGCCCACGGCATCGAAGCGGAAGCCGTCCACATGAAACTCTTCCAGCCAGTACCGACAGTTGGAAAGCAGAAAACGCCGCGTCATGTCCTTGCCGTAATCAAATGACGGTGTCCCCCACTGGTTGGCCCGTTCATCGAAAAGATACGGTCCCGTATCATAACGCGCTATGCCCTGCTCGGTATTGGCACAAGCATGGGCATGCGTCACATCAAGAATGACGGACAGGCCCATCCGATGAGCCTCATCCACGAGGCGGCAGAACCCGTCCGGTTCGCCGTAGCGCGACGATGGCGCAAAATAGCTGCTCACCTGATAGCCGAAGGACTTATACAGAGGATGTTCCGGAACCCCCATGAGCTGCACGGCCGTATAGCCGCAGGACTTCACTCGCGGCAGCATGTCGCGGATGAAATCATCATAACTTCCGATGGAACCGGGCGTGTGTCTGCGGGCATCCTGAGACATGCCTATATGAGCCTCGTAAATCCGCGGAAACTTCGGCCGCACGGGACGGGAATAGCGGAATATATACGGATTTTCAGGATCCCACACGCGGGCGCACCACATGTCGGGATTGTCTTTGTTCTGCTCCACCCAGCGGGCAAAGGCGGGAACTCGGCGCACGATCCCGGCTTCTCCTGTCCCTTCAAGATGCAGCTCGTAATAATCTCCGTGGAAAAGCGCATCCTTCGGCAGATAAATACGCCAGAGGCCTCCTCCGTCATGGACCAGTTCATATTCCGGACGACGCTCAAAATTCGTGCGGCTTGTGACAAGCCACACGCGGGTGGCCTGCGGCATATACTCCACCATACGCCAGCAGTCCCGTCCCACGGGATCCACAGCTCTGTGCAGCCCCAGCCGTTCATGAAGGTCCGCATAGGCGACAAGAGAACCGTAGCCGCGGCGCAGACGGGCCATTTCCTCCTGAAAACGCTGCGTTCTTTCACGCAGAAAAGAGCGATATTCGGAAAGTTCGGTATCGGTCAACGGATTCAAAGGCGCCATACCCTACTCCTTACAAAGCCGTTCCATACAGAGTCCCGTTGGCGGGATTCGCCTGCACATCCCATGAGCCGCTGCGGTGTTCTCCCCAGCCAAACCGCAGCCCTTGTCCTGAAGCATAACGGATATCGCCCCT